>JBEAQW010000358.1:0-26277 GCA_041163725.1 Planctomycetota bacterium | reverse complement strand
TGTAGTCGACGCGCTCCGGCGCTCCTTGCGAGGCGAGCGTCGTCAGGAGGATCGCGACGGCGGAGGTCGACGGCATGCGGAGAGGATACGGGCGCGCACGCGCCGCTCCAACCGTCGGAAGAATCCTGTCGACGCGGATCGCCGGTTACTTCATCCGGCGCGCCGCCAGGCGATCGGGCCGGGGCACGCGGACCTTGTGCGCAAGTCCGACGATCTCGAGCGAGCGAATGATGATCCAGCTCAGGTCGAACTGCCACCACTTCAGACCATGCCGAGCGCTCGCGGGGAACGCGTGGTGGTTGTTGTGCCAGCCTTCGCCGAGCGCGAGCACGCCCATGACGGCGTTGTTGCGGCTCTCGTCGCCCGAGGCGTATTCCTTCGCACCCCAGAGGTGGCACACGCTGTTCACGCTCCAGGTCACATGGTGCAGCGCGCAGAGGCGCACCACGCCGCCCCAGAGGAGGCCGAGGCCAGCACCCGCCCAGGTACCCGACACGAGTCCCCCGATGACAGCGGGGATCACGAATCCGAGCGCCATCCAGAGCGGGAAGAGCTGGTTGATGCGCACCGTGGTGCGGTCGGCGACGAGGTCGGGCGTGTAGCGCTCGAGGTCGGGGGTCAGGTCGGCGAAGAGCCATCCGATGTGCGCATGGAGGAACGCGCGCATCCAGCCCACGACACCGGGCTTGCGGCCCGCGTGCGGCGAATGCGGATCGTGCTCGTGATCGGAGTGCTGGTGATGCTTGCGATGCGTCGCCGCCCACCAGATCAGGGGACCCTGCCCCGCCATGCCGCCGCAGATCGCGAAGAACGCGGCGACAGGCCCGCGCGCGGTGAACGAGCGGTGCGTGTACAGGCGGTGGTAGCCGATGGTGATGCCGAGCCCGGTGATCACATAGAACACGCCGAAGAGCACCAGGTCGACCCAGGTGAACCAGCCGCCCCAGGCGAGCACCATCGCGGCGACCACGGCGATCGGCGGGATGACGACCGCGGCGATCGTCGCGCCGCGCACGAACGCCGAGGCGCGGACGCCATGAAGATCGGCATGAGGATCCGCATCAGGACCACCGACCGGCGCCTCGAGCGACAGTGAAAGCGCGACTGGATCACCACTGACGATCGACGAAACAAGCTCTGGCTTCATCGCAAGCGCGGACTCGGCGAGATTCGAATGCTGCACTGAGGCTCCTTCATTGCGACACAGACGCGCGAACGGCGCGCCGGAACCGCAGTGGAGACAGTCTAGCCCCGCACACCCCTCATCGGTGCTCGAACCGCCTCGGATCGGGGAACTTGCCCTCAGAACGCGTACTTGAGACCTACATAGATCTTCATGTCGTTCGAGGTCCCGCCGTCAGCCTCGACATACGAGTCGTACTCGTCGCGGAACCCGATGGTCGCCATGAGGTCGCGCTTCTCGGAGAGGGCGACCTCGTAGTCGAGTCGGAAGATGAAGCGGTACTCGCCGAACTCGTCGATGTCGGGGTAGATCTCGAAGCCCTGCTTGAACTGCGAGCGGTCGTCGATCGTCCAGACGAGCTCGTCGCCGAAGAGGAGTTCGGGCGTCCAGTCGCTCGTCGGGAACTCGTAGCTCGCACCCGCACCACCCTTGAGCTTGAGCTTGAATCCGTCCTCGTCGATCAGGCGGTAGCCAGGACCGGCGTAGCCGCCGAGGCGCTGCTCCCACGCCTGGAAATTGTCGTTCTGGTAGGTGACCTGCGCGAAGCCCTCCCACTTCGAGTCCTTGATGAGGAACTCCTCGAGGACCTTCACGAGCAGGTTGTTGTCGGTCTCGGTGCCGTCGGCGGTCTTGAAGTAGTACTCGCCCGTCACGGTCGTGCGGTCGTCCTCGGTCTCGCGCTTGGCTTCGGCTGCGGTGCGGACATCCCAGTTCGACGCCTCGTCGTTCTTCGAACCCGTGAAGCCGAGGCTGAGGGCGAACTTCCACGAGCCGTCCGGCTTCGCGGGCGGAGGCGGAACCGGCGCGGGGAGGACCGCCTTCGGCTTCGACGGGACCTCGGCGGCGGCCGGCGCGGTGCGCGAGACCGTCGCGATGCGCTCGCGGGAGACCTCGATGCGGCCGAGCGCGGCGTGGTCGAGCGTGACGCTCGCGTCGCTCTCGGCGACGATCGTGCCCTGCAGCACATCGCCGCCGACGAGGGTGATCGAATCGGCGAGCGTGGACGCCGATGCGAGGAAGAGGGCCGATGCTGCCGATACGAGTGAGAGTCGCGTCATGGTGTGTCCTGCTTTGTCCTTGGCGCGGGACACTACAGCGGATCGAAGCACCGGACAACCGCCCACGGAGCCAGTCATGTCCACCGATGAAACCGAGCATGACGACGAGGAAACTGAGGAGGGGGAACTGGGGGAGGACGGATCGGCCGGGGACGCCCACGACGATCTTCTTCCGCCACCCATCTCGGCCGAGGCGAGCCCGAAGCCGTGGGTCATTGCGGGCGCTGCGGCCACGGCCATCCTCTGCCTGGCGTGGCTTGCGGGCGCGCGGCAGCTCGCGCCCCTCGAGAGCGCGGGAAACGACGGCGCGATCTACGGTGAACTCACCTTCGGCGAGCGGCTCTCGGGCGTGGCGCGAACCCTCGTCTTCGTGCCGCTTGCGAGCCTCGCACTCGTGTTCGGCGTGGCCGCGCTCGCGTTCGTGCGTCAGCGTCCGATCGGCGACGCGGTCGCCCTCCTCGCGAAGTGCGCCGCGGTGGCCGCGATCGCGCTGCTCGTCCGGCTCGTGCCCGTCGAGATCGCCTTCGTGAAGCACTCGCTCGACTTCGCCGGGCCGGCGCTCGTCGCGCTCGGACTCCTGGTCCCCGTGTTCAGACTCCATGTGCGCGACGCGGGGCTCGCGATCGGATTCACGCTGATGGGACTCGTGCTGCTCGCGCTCTCGGCGCTCGTCGTCGTGTGGGCGATCACGGTCTGACGGCGGCCGGACGCGCGGGAACGCCGACCACGGTCGCACCCTCGTCGACATTGCGCACGACGACGGCGCCCGCGCCGACCACCGCGCCGACGCCGACCCGCTTGCCCGGCGTGACGACGGCGCCCGCGCCGACGAGCGCACCCTCGCCGATCTCGACCGATCCACAGAGCACGGCTGCAGGCGCGATGTGCGCGCACGCGCCGATGCGCGCGTCATGCTCGACCACCGCGCGCGTGTTCACGATCGCGCATGCGCCGATGCGTGCGCGCGCCTGCACGATCGCACCGGCGCCGATGAACGCACCATCGGCGATCGTCGCGCTCCCGGACATCGTCGCGGTCGGGTCGACCACGGTTGCGAACGCCGCTGGTCCGAAGCGCGCCAGCCAGCGCGCGCGCACTTCGCCCGATCCGACCGCGGCATGGACGCGGACGCCACGCGCGATCGCAGCCGCGACGAACGCCGCGCCGTCGGCCTCCGGATCACCGGCGACCGTGTCCGCGCCGTCCGCGGCCGCATGGCCGATCACGGTGAAGCCCGCGCGCCGCGCACTCTCGGCGACGACCACCGCATGACCACCTGCTCCGAGGATGAGGAGTTCCTTCGAGTTCATGCTTCCCCTCCACGCGCCGAGTCCGCGCCCGCTTCCAGCGCGGGTGCGGCGGGTTCGATGAGTACCGTCGGCAGGTCGGTCGGCTCCTTCGCGATCCGCTCGGCGACGGCGCGGTCCCACGGACGAAGGTAGCGTGCGACGCGTACGCCGTGATAGACCGTTCCGCAGCGGTAGCAGGCGAGCTGCCAGCGCGCGAACACCAGCGTGAGCGCGTCGAGCACGAGCAGCACCACGAGCGCGGCGTTGACGACCGGATTCGTCGCGTAGCCGAGTGCCGCGACCGCGACGCCCGAGAAGGCGAGCACGAGGATGAAGGGCGTCACGCGCGGCAGATTCCTGCGCGCGTACAGCTCCGGGCAGCCGCACACCACGCATCGCCGCATGAGTCCCGCGTCGTCGAGCGCCTCGTCCCAGATCGGATAGAGGTCGGGAAACGACCCGCCCCGCCGAGACCCCGGAACCTGGATGCGCGCAGGGCGCGAGCGCTCATCGACCTCCACTCGGGAAAGTCGTCGCCCTTTCGAGTCGCGGAGCTCGATGCGCATGCTGTTCGGATGATACTTTGCACCTGTGAGCAGGACGATGATCGATCCACCCGACGACACCATTCCCGCCGAGACGCCGAGCGAGGCGATGCACGCCTTCCTGTCGGGCAGGTTCGTGGTGTTCGACGGTCCGGACGGCTGCGGCAAGAGCACGCAGTTCCGCCGCTTCTCCGACTGGGCGCAGGCGCTCGGCGTGACGGTGACCGAGGTGCGCGAGCCGGGCGGCACGGATATCGGCGAGCAGATCCGCGCCATCCTCCTCGATCCGCGGAACAAGGCGATGACCGTCCGCGCCGAGATGCTCCTCTACATGGCGAGCCGCGCACAGCTCCTCGAGGAACGCATCCGGCCCGCGCTCGACCGCGGCGAGCTCGTGCTCGCCGACCGCTTCGTGAGCTCGACGCTCGCCTACCAGGGAACCGCCGGCGGCCTGACCACCGACGACATCATGCGCGTGGCACGCGTGGCCGTCGGCGACATGTGGCCCGACGAGATCGTGATCTTCGATGTCGATGTCGAGACCGCATGGCAGCGCATGGCCGCAGGCCGTGCGAACTCCGCGCCCGACCGCATGGAGCTCAAGAGCGATTCGTTCCACGAGCGCGTGCGGCAGGGTTACCTGCAGCAGTGCCGCGAGGATCCCGCGCGCTATGTCGCGATCGACGCCCGCCGCAATCCCGAGACGGTGTTCGCGCAGCTGATCGACGCGTTCGTGTCGCGCATGAAGGCCGGCATCAAGCCGCGCCGCCGGAACGCCTGAGGCGATCGCGCACGAGGTCGCACACCTCGTCGATCGCCATCTCGAGATCGTCGTTCACCACGAACGCGTCGTAGACGCCGCTGGTCTTGGCGTACGCGATCTCGGTCTGCGCCTCGGCGAACCGCCGCTGGATCGACGCCTCGTCCTCGCGTCCGCGCGCATGCAGCCGCTTGAGCAGCGTCTCCTCGTCGGGAGGCAGCACGAACACCGCGAACGCCGCCGGCATGCGGCGCTTCACATCGCGCGCGCCCTGCACATCGATGTCGAGCACGATCAGCTTGCCTTCGCCGAGCGCCTTCTCGACCTGCTCCTGCAGCGTGCCGTACCACGAGCGCCCGAACACCTGCGCGTACTCGAGGAAGCGGTCCTCGTCGATCCACTTCTGGAAGGTCGCCTGGTCGACGAAGTGGTAGTCGACGCCATCGCGCTCGCGGTCGCTGCGCGCGCGCGTCGTGGCGCTCACGCTGAACTCGCCGCCGAGCCGGCGGATCACCTCGTGCACGATCGTCGTCTTGCCGACCCCCGAAGGGCCGGACACCGCGAGCAGGAGACCGACGGATGAGGGTGCTTCCATGTCATGCACCTCAGCGCGCGAGCGGGACGACATCGTCGGGATCGATCTCGAGCGTGACGCGCTCGCCGACCGCGGGTGGATGCTTCGGATTGAGTTCCGCAACGCGCACGAGGTCGGTGCAGCCGTCGAGCGCCACCTCGTGCTGCGCGATGTCGCCGAGGTAGATCGACGACTTCACGGTGCCGGAGAGCGCGTTCGCGACGGCGGCGCCGCCGCGCACCATCCGCAGCGCCTCGGGCCGCAGCGAGAGCGAGAGCTCCGACTCGGTCGGGAACGGGGTGACGGTCGAGCGCAGGTTGCCCGCGGCGGTCTTGTAGACCGCCTCGGTCGCGTCGCTGCGCACGAGGATCGCGGGCAGGAAGTTCGTGTCGCCGAGGAAGTCCGCGACGAAGCGCGAGTTCGGCCTGCGGTACATCGCGCGCGGCGCGCCCGTCTGGATCACCTTGCCCAACCTGAGGACCGCCATGCCGTCGGCGAGCGACAGCGCCTCCTCCTGGTCGTGCGTGACATACACGGTCGTGATGCGGAGCGTGTCCACGATGCGCCGGATCTCCAGGCGCATCTCGAGACGCAGCTTCGCATCGAGGTTCGACAGCGGCTCGTCGAGAAGCAGCACGCTCGGCTCGAACACCACCGCGCGCGCAAGCGCCACGCGCTGCTGCTGGCCACCCGACAGTTCCGCGGGCTTGCGCTTCCCGTACTCGCCCATGCGGACGAGGTCGAGCGCCTCGGCGACCTTGCGGTCGATCTCGTTCCTCGGAAGCTTGCGGACCTCGAGGCCGAACGCGACATTCTCGGCGACCGTCATGTGCGGCCAGAGCGCGTAGTTCTGGAAGACCATGCCGGTGTTCCGCTCGTTCGCCGGCACGCGCGCGACATCGCGGTCGCCGAACAGGATGCGCCCGCTCGTCGGCTCGGTGAAGCCGGCGATCATCCGCAGGAGCGTCGTCTTGCCGCACCCGGACGGTCCGAGCAGGAAGAACAGGCTTCCCGTCGGGATCTCGAGGTTCACATCGCTGACGGCCGTGGTTTCGGCCGTCTTCGAGCCGAACTTCTTCACCAGGCCTTCGATCCGGATCGCGGTCATGGAGACAAGGTATCCGACAGCCCTCGGTTTCGCGCGGCTTCGCGGCTACGATGGCCGCGTGCCACGACGAAGCAAGGCGAGTTCCGACGACGCGATGCCCGGATTGTTCGGGCGGGAGGGTGCGCAACCCGCGCCGCCGACGCGACCCGCCGCAGCCGGCGACGCGCGGAGCGACGCGGCCTCGACACCCGACCGCCGGCTCACCTGGCTCGACCGCATGCGCCCGTTCCGCGAACGCCGCGAACGCGAGGTCTCGATCGACGGCGCGCTGCGTGCGCTCGAGCGGCAGCTGCGCGACGAACACAGCACGCTCGGCGACCTGATCGATGCGTGGAACGCGGTGGTCCCGGCGCCGCTCCAGGGCATCGCACGCATCGTGGGCGTCGCACAGGGAACGCTGACCGTCGCGGTGGCGACCTCGGGCGCGTCGTACGAACTCTCCCGCGCGCTGCGCGGCGGCCTCGAGCGACGGCTTCTCGAGAAGCTCCCGCCGCGGGTGAAGCGAATCAAGGTGAAGGTCGTCGGCGAGGCGTGAGCGTGGTGCGGGCCTGATGCCTGCAGCCAACGGCACAACTCGCCCGGCATGCGCGGGTGCTCACGCAACGGCGTCTCGCGACGCCGGACTCAGTCCTGCGATTCAATGCCCTTGCGGACCTGCCAGTACTCGAGTTCGATCGGGGCCTGACGGCCGAAGATCGTGACGAGCACGCGCACGAGGCCCTTCTCGGGAAGCACTTCGTCGATCTCGCCCTCGTAGCTCTGGAACGGACCGTCCGCGATGGTGACCTTGTCGCCCTGCGCGAACTCCATCTTGACCTGGGGCGCCTCTTCGGGCTTGCGCGAGTCGAAGAGCATCTTCTCGACCTCGTGCTGCGCCATCGGAGTCGGACGACCGGCGGTGCCGACGAAGTCGCCGACGCCATCGGTCTCCTTGATGAGGAAGAACACATCCTGCGGGATGCGGCCATCGGGCTCGAGGCGCATCTCGACGAAGACATAGCCCGGGTAGAGCATCGTCTCCGTGACCTTGGGCTTGTTGCCCTTGAGGGTCTTGGTCTTCTCGGTCGGCACCATGATGCGGCCGACGAAGGACTCCATGCCTTCGATCTGCACCTTGCGGAGCAGCGTCTGGCGCACGGAGCGCTCCTTGTTGCTCGCGACGCGCAGCACGAACCAGTTCATGCCCTCGCGGAACATCGGAAGGTCGGTGGCGGGATCGAAGGTCTCGGTCTGCTCGAGCTTCGACTTCTCGCCGGCCTTGCCCTTGCGGGTGTCGGCGAGCGCCTGCGTCGAGACGCCCATGACCTCATGCGGGCGCTCGATGGCACGGCGGGCATCGACGCCGCGCTTCAGTGCCTTCGGCGTCTCGTCGGAGGCCGGAGTCGACTCGGTGTTGTTCTCGATATCGCTCATTCTGCCATCTCCCGCAGGCGCATTCGCCTGCTGCTGCAGTCGTCTCGCGGCCGGGCCGCGCGCGTTTCGTCCGTCGTCAACCCGCGGTGGGCAGCACGCCAACCTGCTGGAACAGCCACACGAACGCAATCTCGAGCACCCAGCAGAAGACCGCCAGGATCACCGCGGTGGTCACGACAGCCATGGTCGAACCCGTGATCTCGCGCCGCGTGGACCAGTTCACCTTCTTCATCTCGCCTTCGGTCGCGATGAGGAAGTCGACCGACTTCGGCTTCACGAACACGATCCAGTAGGTGAGGTAGGTGATGATGCCGCCGAGGAGGAGCGAGCCGCCGGTGGCGACATAGATCTCGTTCACGCCGCTGATCTTCCAGCGGAGCATGTAGTCCCACGCCCAGAGGATGCCGAGCAGGCTGATCAGCGCCACGCCGACCACCGTTCCCATGCGCGTGTAGTAGCCCTGCCCCGCCTTGTAGACGGAGAAGCCGCGCGAGGGCTCGGCTTCGGCTCCAACAGAGCTCGCGGCGATGGGGCTGTCGGTCGAATCTGCCATGAGGGGCTCCTGAGAGCGGCTTTGGACGGAACTCGTCGTCGAACGGTCCCGCCTGAACCACTCGGAAGGATCCGCCCGCCGGAACGGACGAACTTGAACTGCCAGACTGTCGGGTAGCCGGGCTACCTGAAACACGCCGAGAGGGGATCGAACCCACGACCTGCGGATTTGGAATCCGCTGCTCTACCAGCTGAGCTATCGGCGTAGCAGGAAAGGCGTCAGGAGGCCGTAGCCACCCGAACGCGTTGCACGACCGGATCGGAATCCGGACGGGCTTACTTTCGCTTGATCTTATGAAGCGTGTGCTTGCGCAGCTTGGGGCAATACTTCATGTAGCCCTCCTTGACGCGCTCGAGGATGCCGCCCTTCACACGGATGTTCGTGCGGTAGTTCATCTCGCCGGTCTCGGTGCACACGAGCCAGACCCATTCGCGATCGAGTGACTTCTTTGCCATGGCCTAATCGCTTTCCGTAGGGCGCACTTGGTCGCCCTTCTGCGTCGCGCACGCGCGACACGCTTCGAATCAGCGGGGTCCCGCGGGATGAAACGGCTCCATCCCGCGGGGCCCGCGTTGCTCACTTGACTCTGGCTTCGGCGAACGGCTCGCCGAAGCGCCCAAATCATCGACTCATACTCAGGCGATGATCTCGGTGACGACGCCCGAACCGACGGTGCGGCCGCCCTCGCGGACAGCGAAGCGGACGCCGGCTTCCATCGCGACGCCCTTGCCCTCGAGGTCGACGATCATCTGCACGTTGTCGCCCGGCATGCACATCTCGGCGCCAACGAGCTCCTCGATCTTGCCGGTGATGTCGGTCGTGCGGAAGTAGAACTGCGGCTTGTAGCCCTTGAAGAACGGCGTGTGACGGCCGCCCTCGTCCTTGGTGAGGACGTAGACCTGCGCCTTGAACTTGGTGTGGGGCTTGATCGAGGCGGGCTTGCAGAGCACCTGGCCACGCTCGATGTCCGCCTTCTCGACGCCGCGGAGGAGGAGACCGACGTTGTCGCCGGCGATACCGCTGTCGAGGGTCTTCTGGAACATCTCGACGCCGGTGACGGTGGTCGTCTTGACATCGGGACGGAGGCCGACGATCTCGACCGTGTCGCCGACCTTCACCATGCCGCGCTCGATGCGGCCGGTGGCGACGGTGCCACGACCCTTGATCGAGAACACGTCCTCGACCGACATGAGGAACGGCTTGTCCGTCTCACGCTGCGGCTCGGGGATGAAGGTGTCGATCGCGTCCATGAGCTCGGCGATGCACTTGTTGGCGGTGTCGTCGCCCGGGTTCTGGAGCGCGGGGAACGCGGCGCCGCGGACGACCGGGGTGTCGTCGCCCGGGTAGCCGTACTTGGTGAGGAGATCGCGGATCTCCATCTCGACGAGGTCGAGGAGCTCGGCGTCGGCGATGTCGCACTTGTTGAGGAAGACGACGATCTTGGGAACGCCGACCTGACGGCCGAGGAGGATGTGCTCGCGGGTCTGCGGCATGACGCCGTCGACGCCGGAGACCACGAGGATCGCGCCGTCCATCTGGGCGGCGCCGGTGATCATGTTCTTCACGTAGTCGGCGTGGCCGGGGCAGTCGACGTGCGCGTAGTGGCGGTTGGCGGTCTCGTACTCGACGTGCGAGGTCGCGATGGTCACGATCTTGGTCGGATCGCGGCGACCCTCGGACTCGGACGCCTTCGCGACCTGGTCGTAGGAGACGGGCTTGCTGAAGCCACGCGCGGCCTGAACCGCGGTGATCGCAGCGGTGAGGGTGGTCTTGCCGTGGTCGACGTGGCCGATGGTGCCGACGTTGACGTGGGGCTTCGTACGATTGAAGTTCTCTTTGGCCATGACTCTTGCTCCGACTTTCGCCCGCCCCAGCAACGCGCGTCGGGCGGAAAGGAATGTGGACCCTACCCACTTGGGAAAGGCCAACTGCTTTGGATGAGGCAGCGCCATCCAAGATGCTGCCAAAGCCACCGAAGGGGATTGAACCCTCGACCTCACCCTTACCAAGGGTGTGCTCTACCACTGAGCTACGGTGGCATGAATGTGCAGACTCCACCCTGTCGCACGGTCGCGCGTGGCAAGCCACGCGTTCGTCACGCCAGTCCGGCCGTTCGTGATCGCGCACGCAGCCGGAGCGTGTGCGTTCATCGGTCCGACGGCGCTGCGACTTGCATGAAGAGCCGCGACGGGGGCCGATGAAAAACCGTGCCGAAGAGGCACGGTGGGACGGAAAGTGTAGCAACTCACCTGACCCATGCAAGCCCTCGGGAGCCGGCTCGGGTTGGCCGGAGCCGGGTGCGTCGAACCGACGCACGGACAGATGCACGGACACCTGCCGTCAGGGCTGCGTCGGCATGAACACCGACTTGTCGAGACCGAACACCCGCACGCCGAGATCGACCTCGAGTTCGCGGAGGTTGTCCCACTCTGCGACCGACGCGACATTGCCGTCGAGGTAGAGGCAGAGCGCGTAGCCGCCGGAGTAGCGCCAGTCGACTCCCGTGAGATTGAGGTCGGGATTATTGACATCGAGCGTCGGATCGCTCACCGTCAGCAGCTCGCCGACCCAGGCGTCCATCAGGTACATCGACGCCGAGGGACGCTTGATCTGGCCGGTAACCCAGTAGCGGCCCGAGTACGGATGCGCGGTCTGCGGCGGGCGCGCGTCGAAGAACGGATTGCCGCCGAAGTAGCCGGGGTGCTGCTTCTCGGACTCGAGTGCACCGGTGCCGAACGGCGTCGCGCCGGTTCCGCCACCCGGGGGGATCGCGTTCATGACCTCGGCCGAGCGGAGGATGTTCTTCGCATCGCCTCCGAGGTCGTAGTAGGCCGCGTCGAGCGAGTCGTAGCGGTAGTTCCACGAGTTCTCGTCGGCGGCGCTCGTCAGCGTCGGGCCGAACTTGTTCGTCGTCCAGAGGATGTCCGACCAGGAGCCGTAGCTCGTGGGGCCGATGGGCGGCTGCACGCCGTCGGGCGACGAGGTGCGGACCTTTCCGGGTGCGAGATTCTGACGGTAATCGAAGGCCGTCGGCACGATCGCCTCGCGGTTCTCGCTCGCGTAGAGCGAGAGCAGCTGACCGATCTGCCGGAGGTTCGACTGGCTGGTGCCGTAGAGCGCGGTGCGGCGCGCCGCGTTCAGCGTCGGCAGGAGGATCGCGACGAGGATGGCGATCGCGGCTGCGACGGCCAGCATCTCGACGATCGAGAATCCGCGGCGATGGGTCGGCTTCAGCATGGGTGGCTCGCTTTCAATCGGCCCCTCGCGGGGTCCACTCATCCTACATACGCACGCGCCCGGTCCTCGGAGGCAGCGGTTTTTTCAGGGGTTTGGACAGTTTCGGACGGCCCGTCGCCCCGGCTCGGCCCGTGGCCGCCGAATCGCCCCACTCACCCCATGGCCATCGTCATGAGGAACTCGGCGTTCGACTTGGTCTTGGCGACGCGCGTGCGGAGGAGCTCCATGGCGTCGACGACATTCATGTCGCTGACGACCTTGCGGAGACGCACGATGAGCTCGTGCTCCTTCGGGTCGAGCAGCAGCTCCTCGCGACGCGTGCCCGATGCGCCGATGTTGATCGCGGGGTAGACGCGCTTCTCGACGAGCTTGCGGTCGAGGTGGAGCTCGGCGTTGCCGGTGCCCTTGAACTCCTCGAAGATCACCTCGTCGGCGCGCGAGCCCGTGTCGACGAGCGCGGTGCCGAGGATGGTGAGCGAGCCACCGTTCTCGATGTTGCGCGCCGAGCCGAAGAACTTCTTCGGCTTGATGAGCGCGGCGTTGTCGACGCCGCCCGAGCCGATCTTGCCGGAGTTGGGGAGCGCGTTGTTGTAGCCGCGGGCGAGACGCGTGATCGAGTCGAGCAGGATCACGACATGCTCGCCGAACTCGACCATGCGGCGCGCCTTCTCCATGACCATCTCGCTGACCTGGATGTGGCGGACGGCCTCCTCGTCGAAGGTGCTGGCCACGACCTCGACATGGTCGGGCGTGTTGCGCTTGAAGTCGGTGACTTCCTCGGGCCGCTCGTCGACGAGCAGCACGATGACATGCACATCCTTGTGGTTGGTCGCGATGGCGTTGGTGATCTGCTGCAGGATGACGGTCTTGCCGGTGCGCGGCGGTGCGACGATGAGCGCGCGCTGGCCGAAGCCGAGCGGCGTGACCATGTCGATGATGCGCGTCTCGACCTTGCCCGAGCCGGCCATCTCGAGATGGATGCGGTTGTTCGGGTGCAGCGGCGTGAGATTCTCGAAGGTCGGGAGGTCGTGGAGCACCGACGGATCGCGGCCGTTCACGCTCTCGACGCGGAGCAGCGCGAAGTAGATCTCCTGGTCCTTCGGCGGACGGACGAGTCCCTTGACGACATGGCCGCGGCGAAGGCCGAAGTGGCGGATCTGCGCGGGCGAGACATAGACATCGTCGGGCGACGGGCAGTAGGAGTAGTCGGCGCTGCGGAGGAAGCCGTAGCCGTCGGGCGTGATCTCGAGCGTGCCCTCCGCGATCATCAGGCCGGCCTTCTGGGCGCGGGCCTTCAGGATCTCGAACACGAGCTTCTGGCGCGGCTGGTTGAGGTCCTCGATGCCCGCCTGCTTCGCGAGCTTGTTGACCTGGTCGAGCGGCATCTTGTGGAGCTTGGCGAGGTTGAGGTCGTCCTTCTTGGCGACCTCGTACTTGCCCTCGAGCTCCTTCTCGATCTCGGCGAGCTCCGCGGCGAGCTGCTCGTCGGTCGGCATCTGGCCGGGCTCGAGCCTCACGGAGGGAACGAGCGGGCGCTGCGGGCGCTCGCCGCTTCCACCTCCACCACCGCCTCCGCCGCCGGATTCGCTTCCACCACCCTTGCCACGACGACGACGACGACCGGACTTGCTGCTCATCTTGATGACTCCTGCGCTTCCGCGTGCTGAAGGCAACTGCGCCTCAGCCGCTTCGGTCCTGAACCGGGTGCTGTGAGGGGAATGGCGAGTGGTCGGGTCCAGCGCCTGCGGGCGCGCTGTTCGACGGATCGAAGGAGGCGATCTCCGTACCTGCCCGTTCCGACGAGCCTGAAGTGGAGATGCGGTCCGGCGCGATCCGGGACGCGCGACGCCTCGCGCATCCGACCGCCGCTTTCGCGACCGTGGAATCTTGACCGAACGCGGGTGAAAGGTCAAGCGACGCCGTTCCGGGCGCTAGGCCTGCGGATGGCCGAGGCGGGTCTCGATCGCCCGGAGCGTTCGCTCGGTCCGAGCCCTGAGTTCCTGCTCGTCCGCCGAGTTCTCGACCACATCGCTCGAGCGCCGGCGCTTCTCCTCGATGGGAAGTTGCGCGGATTCGCGGCGATCGAGCTCGGCGGAACTCCAGCCGCGCGCGGCATGCACGCGGGCGAGGCGGAGTTCGCGGGGCGTGTCGATGAAGATCACGGCATCGCACTCGCGGTCGAGTCCGACCTCGAAGAGGAGAGGTGCGTCGATCACGAACGCGCGGGTCGATGCGGGGGCGGCTGCGAACTGCGCCCGTCGGATCGACTCGATGCGGGGATGCATGATGCGCTCGATGTCGGCGCGCAGGGATGGCTCGGCGAAGATCGCGCGACCAAGCGCGGCGCGGTCGATCGAGCCGTCGGGTGCGACGACCGCAGGACCCGCGCGCGTCGCGATCCGGGCGCGGACCTCGGGTTCCGCAAGCACGCGGCGCGCGGCGTCGTCGGAGTTCGCCACCTCGCAGCCAAGCTCGCGGAGGATGCGCGCGACGGTGCTCTTCCCGCCGCCGATTCCTCCGGCGATGCCGATGGTCGGCGGACGGATGGCGTCGGATCGCTGCATGCGGGGAGGATACGGGGCGTCGCGCGCGCTGCGCGCCGCCGCCGTCAATCGCCGTCGGTGTCGGTGTCCGCGTCGCCGGAGAGGACCGTGGCGAGCGCGCGGCGGGCGCGGCCGCGGCGGACCCGGAGGAAGGAGGCGGCGGCGTCCTCGACCCGTGCACCGGACTCGAGGCGCGCGAGGCGGAGGGCGTCGTCGATCGCGGCGGCGAGCGGGGAACCGTCGAGCTGCTCGCGCGCGGCGGCCATCTCGACATCGAGGAGCGCGAGGTCGCGGTCCTCTCCGAGCGCCGAGGCGAGCCGCTTCGCGCGGCCGCGCAGGCGGCGAAGCGCGGAGGGCACATCGTCCTCGAACGGACGGAGCGCCAGCGCGAGGAACGACGCCTTCTTCCTGCACTCGTGGAGGCGCGCGAGGTCGCCGTGGCGGAGCGCGGCGTCGAGTTCGCGCGCGCATTCGCGATGGGTGCGCGAGAGAAGCGCGGTCGCATGCGCGGGATCGAACCGGTCGCCGTCGAGGCGCAGGGCGCAGGCGCGCGCGGCGCGGAGGGCTCGGCGCGCTCGGCCGATCGTCGCGTCGGCGAAGGCGGAATCGTCGCGGCGGTCGGATTCACCGAGCACGAGCGTCGCGAGGAGCACCGTGCGCACGATGCGTCGCGTCGCACCGTCGGCGAAGCGGTCGGCGATGCGGTGGATCGAGCGCGTGAGCGCGTCGCGGTCGCGCAGCGGACCGAGCAGCTGGTTCGCCTTCGCGCCGAACTCGGCCAGGCCGTCGATCGGTCCGTCGTTCGTCCCGCCGCGGCAGAGCGGCGCGAGTGCGCGCACGGCCTTGAGCTCGCGGCGCGCCGTGCGCACGGCCTCGCGCCTCGCGGCGGCGGTCCCGAGCGACTCGAGCGATGCCTCGGCGGCGGCGAGGGAGGTCCGGATGGTCGCGGCGAGCAGCGAGCCGACCGAACGCCAGTGTGCGGCGCGCCCGTGGTTCGCGTCGGACGGGTGGCCGTCCTTCGGGTGGGATCCCTGCTCGTGCATCGCACGACTGTAGCGAGGCGGTGCGCGGATTCATCGGAAGCGTGCGCGCAACCCGCCTGAATGGAGGTTCGTGATACCTTCTCGGTCCTGCGAGAACCACCATGTCGAACGAGAAGAACGCGCCCAAGCAAGCCGCCGCCCAGACCGCCATCACACCGACCCGCGCGGAGAACTACCCCGAGTGGTACCAGCAGGTGGTGCGTGCGGCCGACCTCGCCGAGAACAGCGATGTGCGCGGATGCATGGTCATCAAGCCGTGGGGCTACGCGCTCTGGGAGAACATCCAGCGCTCGCTCGACAAGATGTTCAAGGACACCGGGCATCGCAACGCGTACTTCCCGCTGTTCATCCCGCTCTCGTACTTCGAGAAGGAGGCCGAGCATGTCGAGGGCTTCGCGAAGGAGTGCGCCGTCGTCACGCACCACCGCCTGAAGCCCGGAAAGAAGGCCGATGGTCGCGACGGGCTGATCCCCGACGGCGAGCTGCAGGAGCCGCTCGTCGTGCGCCCCACCTCCGAGACGATCATCGGCGCGAGCTTCGCGAAGTGGGTGCAGAGCTACCGCGACCTTCCGCTGCTCATCAACCAGTGGGCGAATGTCGTGCGCTGGGAGATGCGCACGCGGCTCTTCCTGCGTACCGCCGAGTTCCTCTGGCAGGAGGGACACACGGCGCACGCGACGCGCGACGAGGCGATGGAGGAGACGATGAAGATGCTCGAGGTCTACGCGGACTTCGCGGAGAACTGGATGGCGATGCCCGTCATCAAGGGCGAGAAGACCGAGGGCGAGCGGTTCCCCGGCGCCGTCAACACCTACTGCATCGAGGCGATGATGCAGGACCGCAAGGCGCTGCAGGCGGGAACCTCGCATTTCCTCGGCCAGAACTTCGCGCATGCGAGCGACATCAAGTTCAGCGACGCGGAGGGCAAGGTCTCGTTCGCGTGGACGACCTCGTGGGGCGTGTCGACGCGACTGATCGGCGGCATGATCATGACGCACGCCGACGATGACGGCATGGTGCTGCCGCCACGACTCGCACCGTCGCATGTCGTGATCATTCCCGTGACGCACAAGCCGGAGACCGCGCAGGCGGTGCTCGACTACTGCAACCGGCTGGCGGCCGACCTGCGCGCGGTTCCGTACGCGGGCCGCACGGTCGAGGTCGAGGTCGATGCGCGCGACATCCGCGGAGGCGACAAGACCTGGCAGTGGATCAAGAAGGGCATCCCGCTGCGCGTCGAGATCGGGCCGCGCGACATGGAGCAGGACTCGGTGTTCATGGCGCGACGCGACCGCGGCCACAAGGAGAAGCAGAGCGTGAAGCGCGACGAGTTCGTCGCGACCGTGACGGCGATCCTCGAGGAGATGCAGTCGGGACTCTTCGCGCGCGCGAAGGCGCACCGCGAGGCGAACACCAAGCGCATCGATTCGCGCGCGGAGTTCGAGGCGTTCTTCGGCGCGAAGAACGAGGCCGAGGCGGAGGATGGTGCGGGCGGCGCGGTGAAGGGTGGATTCGCGATGGCCCACTACGCTCCGGATCCGGCGGTGGAGGACGAGCTCAAGTCGAAGTTCGCGGTGACATGCCGGTGCATTCCCGTCGAGGGCGACGCGGAGCCGGGGACCTGCATCTTCAGCGGCAAGCCGAGCGCGCGGCGCGCGGTGTTCGCGAAGTCGTACTGAACGGACGGGTGGTGTGGGCCGGAGTGGACGGGCCCGCGCATGCCCCCCACGAACCCCCGAACGGTGCACGGCACGTGCCGTGCAGTGCCTGGCACTGACTGGCACGTGCCGTGCACCGATTCTGATCAGGCGTGGCCGCAGCGTGATGCCCTCAAGCAGGGCAAGCGCCGGCACGCGGGGCGGCGCCGTTACTTCGTGTTGTCTTCCTCTTCGATCGCCGCGGCCGGCGCGGTCTCCTCGACCACAGCCATCTCCGCGCCCTGAAGCGGATCGTTCGGCGTCGGCTTCTCAGCGGGAATCATCCAGCGGTAGGTCCATGCCACCGTCCACGGCGTCAGCGGTCCACCGGCGAACTTCACGGTCATCAGCTGGTACACGCCGCGCTCGGGATACACGACATCGACCTCGGCGCTTCCGCCCTGGATACGGATCTGCTTCACCGAGTACACGCCCTCGTCACCCGGCTCCATCGCGCGCGCGCTGTCGGGCAGCAGGTAGGCGACGCGGTTCCAGGTGTTCTCACCGAGTCCCGGCGGAAGGTTGAACACGATGTCGGTGTTCGGCGCGGTGAGGCGATGCGCTTCCTTGATCGCGCCTGCCATCACTTCGGGTCCGGGCGACACATTCGGCGTCGACACGGTCTTGCCGTCGACGGGCGGATAGGTCGACATCGCGGTGCACGCCGCGGGAACAACTGCGAGAACGACGAGGGCCGCGAGGGAACGGAGCTTCATGGTCCGCATCCTATCCAACGATTCCGACGCGTCGGGACCGTGCGCAAAAACATCGCCGGCGCCTCAGATGATCTGGGGCGCCGGCGATGCAAACGTGGAATTCGGTCTGCGGCGCGGACGGGAATCCAATCAGCCGCAAGCTCGAGGGAGCGTTCGGAGGTGCCACGCAGCACCGGACCGACCGTGGCGCAAACAACTCGCGCCGTCCCTATTCGGAGTCGCGAGGACTCCGGGGGTCAGGATCAACTCGGAAGGGGAGTTGGGAGGGGGAGGGAGTGAGCCAACCCTGACACAAGGGAAGAGCAGCGAGGGGCGAACTTCTGCGCGATGGAGGCGAGGAAACTGGAAAATGGGCCGATTGACCCGCCCCCTTCTCTGGTCTCATAACATGGACTTTGTGTAACTCTATTCCTGTAATAGTGTTACGAACAGGGCTCGCCGCGCGTCTCCGCCCCGCTTCTTGTGGTCAAAGGCCCGCCGAGATGGGCGCAAACGCGAGCAGCGGCACAGGACGTGCCCGCCCGTCCCGGCCGAGGCACGCCAGAACCGTGGAGGCGGTCGTCAGCAACTCGTCACCCCTGAACAGGCGGTAGCTGTGCCGAATCTTCACCGGCCCCCAACCGTCCAGCGTCGTCTCGAGCCAGAGCAGATCGTCGTACCGCACGGGACGGCGGTAGCGGACCGCGAGCTCGATGACCGCGAGGAACATCCCCTGCTCCTCGAGGGCACGGTAGTTGCCGCCGGTCGCGCGCAGCATCTCGGTCCGGCCCATCTCGAACCAGACCGGATACGACGCATGGTGCGCGAGGCCCATCGGGTCGCACTCCGGATAGCGCACGCGGAGCTCGATCCGATGCCTCATGATCGGTTCGACCGGCTCGGACTTGCGTGATGGTGCCATCGTCAGTGCTGCTCCCGATCCGGACTACTTGCCCACGCAGAAACGGGAGAAGACGAGACCGAGCACATCGTCCGGATGAACGGGTCCCGCGATCTCGCCGAGCGAGTCGAGCGCCGAGCGTAGCAGGCTCGCCACCAGCTCGATATCGGTAAGGCGCCCCGATGTAGCGCACGATTCGGCGCGCTTCGCCACCTCACCGAGCGCATCGGCGGCGCACTTCAGCGCCGCATCATGCCGGGGCAGCACCGACGCGAGCCGTGCACGGCGCATGGCGTGGTCCTCACGCACCGCTTCGGCGAGCGCGCGCCGCAGTCGATCGACGCCTGTTCCGTGGATCGCACTCGCATGGATCGCACTGGTGTCCGGAGCGCAGGCACCGCCGGGCTCCGCCAGATCCACCTTGGTTCGCACCTCGATCACGCGCGCCGCGTGCGCAAGCGCGAGCGGCTCCTCGCCGTGCGGCGTGCAGCGGACCACGATGTCGGCGAGCGCGAGCACACGCCGCGCGTGCTCCTGCATCGCATGCGCGATCGCGCCGTCTCCGGCGGACTCGACTCCCGCGATGTCCGCGAGATCGGCCTCGATGCCGAGCCCGAGCCGCACGCGTTCGACGACGACATCGCGCGTGGTGCCCGCGAACTCGCTCGCCACGGTCCGCTCGCGACCGAGGAGCGTGTTGAAGAGCGTGCTCTTTCCCGCGTTCGGCGCACCGGCGAGCACGATGAGCGCGACCGATCCCGAGCGCTCCGATGCCTGCGAACCGCGAAGCGAGCCGCACTCCGCCGCGATGCGCGACGCGCGAACGCCGAGCACGCCCGGCGCGATCGCCTGCACATCCTCCTGGTCGGTGAAGTCGATGCCGGCCTCGACGAGCGCGAGGAGTTCCGCCGTCTCGCCGAGCAGTTCGCCGACACGCACACCGGTCGAACCCGAAGCCAGCGCCTCCGCCGCCGCGAGCTCGGCATCGGTCGACGCCGCGATGCGCGCGACGAGCGCCTCCGCGCCCTCGCTCGTGATCCGACCCGCGAGATACGCCCGGAACGCGAACTCGCCGGGCCTTGCGTGCCTCGCGTCGAAACCCGCCTCGCGCGCGTACGCGATGAGCGAGCGCCCGACCTCCTCGAGCAGCGTCGGACTGCCAGCGCAGGAGAGCTCGAGCGAATCCTCGCCGGTGAAGCTCGCTCCCCGCTCCATCCACATCGCGATCGCCGGACACACGGCACCGTCGGCAAGCCGCATCCGCACGCAACCGACCCACCGACCGCGCGGCGCGAATCCCAGGAGCCGGGTCGCCGACTCGCGCGCGCCGTCACCCGAGGCGCGCACGATCCCGCGCACGCCTCGCCCTGGCGGCGATGCGGTCGCGACGATCAGCTCGCGCGCGGCCACCGCTCACCGCTCCTTGTACTTCTTCGTCTGCTGCTGCTTCTGCTCGGCGCGCTTGAGCGCCTCCTCGTACATGCGTCCGAGGAGATCGCGCTTCTTCTTCCGCTCGCCGGCGGGCTTCACGGTCAGGTCCATCGCGTCGACCTGCTTCTTGATCATGCGGCCCTCGACGATGCCGATGCAGGTCGAGGTGAGGATGTAGAGCGTGAGTCCGCTGGGGACGACGTACATCATCACCGGGAACATCAGCACCATCATCCACTTCATCATCTTCTGCTGCGCCATCTGCTCCTCGGTCATGTTGGGAGTCGGCGGCGACATGTACTTCTGCTGGAAGAAGAACACGATGCCCATCAGGATCGGCAGCAGGTTGATGGACGAGAGATTGAAGAGGAACAGGTTGATCGGCTCGGAGAACCGGATGAAGTTGTCCTGCGCCGAGAGGTCGGCGAGGAACGACCAGTCGCCGAAGCTCTGGAACACGCCGAAGAACGGCGCCTGATGGCGCAGCGGGAACGCGAAGTACAGCACCGCGTAGAGCGCCATCCAGATCGGCATCTGCGCGAAGGTCGGCAGCATGCCGCCGACGCAGCCGGCGGGGCTCACGCCCTTCTCGCGGAACAGTCGCATCTGCTCCTGCTGCATGCGGCGCGGGTCGTCCTTGAACTTCTTCTGCAGCGCGTCGAGCTCCGGCTTCATCGCCGTCATCGCGCGCGAGAAGCGCTGCATCGAGATCTGCGACTTCTTCTGCAGCGGGTGCAGGATCGCGCGCACGATGACCACGAGCGCGATGATCGAAAGACCCCAGTCGAACACGATGTTGTCGTGGATGAAGGTCAGGAACCAGAGCAGGAAGTCCGCGAGCCACGCGAAGGTGCACCACGAGCAGCAGCCCGACATGAGGTACACGATCAGGTCGCCCATGTTGAGCGAGGTGTACGGCTCGAGACCCTCGAGCACCTTCGGATCGAGCGGGCCCGCGTAGATGCCCATGGCGAGCGTCCGGCTACCGCCGGCCTCGATCGTGGTCGTCGGGCTCCAGAGCTCCGTGATGATCGCATCGTTCGGCGAGGCTTCGCCGTTGCTGAGTCCGCGGACTTCGGCGACCGAGGTGAGCAGCTTCGTGGCAGGCGCGGCCCACGCGCCGCCACCGGGACCCGACGCGTGCACGGCGAAGGCGAAGTAGCGGTCGGTCACGCCGTACCAGACGAGACCGAGACCGGAGGCGGTCGAGTTCTCGTTCGGCCACAGCGTGAGCCCGCTGCTGATCCGCTTCATGACATCGCCGCGCTCGTAGAGCTGGCCGTTCGCCGTCACGAAGCGCTGCGTCGGATCGCGCTCCTCGGGGAAGATGTAGCCGAAGTGCAGTCGACGCACCTCGGTCAGCGACTTCGGATCATGCGGCGGATCGCTCGGCCCGTACTGCACGAGTCGCACGCTGTGCGCGGCGCCATCGAGATTCTCGATGGCGTGCGACACGCCCATGACATACGGGTTGGCGGGGTCGGAGCCGACCGTGGTGAACACGCGCGTGATGCGCAGCACCGCGCGGCCGTCCTCGCCGGCGATCTCGGTGACGAACGCACCGGGCCGGCCGGGGATCTCCGCCCAGTTGCCCGAGTAGATGTCGACGGAGTTGCCGTCGACGAGCGCGGCGCGCATCGCGAATGCTGGAATCTCGTAACCCTTGAGCGTGCGCGGGACGCCGACCACGTAGCGCTCGTCGACCGCGGGCATCTCGGCCGCATCGCCCGACGCGCGCGCGCGGCGCGCGGCGACGGATGCGTCGACCGACTTCCAGAAGTCGCTGAAGACGACGCGGGCGATGCCCACGCCCTGCGTGGTGAACTCGAGCTGGAACGGGGCCACCGCGGGGTCGAGCGACCCGAGCGGAGCGGGATCCGCCACGGGCTCCATGCCCTCGGGCACGCGCGCGGCGTACTTCACGCCCGTCGCCACGATCGGCGCAGGCTCCGTGCCTTCTGCGCGAACGGCCTGCGTGGGCTCGGAGCCGGCGGGCGGCGTGGTCGCGGCGTCGGTCTGAGCGCCTGCCGCGGCCGGCGCCAGCGTCTCGACCGAAGCGGGCGCGTCGGACTTCTTCGGCGGCCGCACGCCACCGCCGCGGGCGACGACTCCACCGATGGCGACGACGGTCGCTGCGAGCGTGGCGGTGACGACGAACTTCTTCAGGGTAGGGGACATGCGTGTGGACCGGAACTCCCGTGCGGCGGATTGCCCATCGGGGCGGAAAGCGTACCCAACGGCGCGTCCGAGTGTCGGAATGGCTGCCGGGGCGCCCGCGATCCGGCCGCTGCACCCCCGCACTGCGTTGGAAACCGCGTTCCGCGCGTCGATCTCGGCTTTGAGCGCGGGCTACTGCCCGAGTTCGAGACGCTCCGCGAGCCACGGATCGAGGTCCGCGCCCGCCTCGCGCAGCGCGAACAGCTTCTCCTGCGTGCGCGCGATGTCGTACGGCACGCGGTGGAAGGTGAATCGATCGGGTGAGCCCGTCGCGCCCGTCTCGAGCATCGCGTAGCTCGCGCGCGGATCGCGGTCGCGCGGCTGCCCGACCGAACCCGGATTCAGGATGAAGCGCATGCCGACCGGCATCTCGTCGTCGCCCGGCGTCCACGCGTCGAGCTCGGGCGGCACGCCGACCCACTCGATCGTGACCTGGTTGCGCTCTGATGAACCGCTCGAGGCATCGGCGAACTCGCGGTCCTCGAGGAAGAAGCCCGGCACATGCGTGTGACCGACGAGCGCGCTCACGCGCTGCGGCGTGCCGTTGGCGGACGGCAGCGTGAGCATGCGGAAACTGCGCTCGATGCGGTGGGCGTTCTGCTCGGCATCGGTCGGGAAGAGGTACTCGTTCACGGGTCGCGTGGGCGATCCGTGCACGCAGATGTAGCGGTCGAGGAGCACATGCCGCGGCGAGATGCTGAACAGGAAGTCGATGCGCGACTTCGGATCCCGCAGCATCGCCACGCGGCGGTCGAAGTCGGCCGCATCGAGCTCACCCTTCGCGCGACGCGCATCGAGTTCGGCGACGGCCTTCTCGAGACGCGCCTCGTCGGCGCCGGCGAACACCTGATCGCGCGTCCAGAACGCGGCGTTGCGCGCGACGGGATTGAAGTTGGTCGGCTCGTAGAGCGCGGCGAAGTCATGGTTGCCGAGCAGCGACCACTGGCAGGTCGCGCGCACGAGGTCGACGCACTCGAGCGGATCGGGACCGTAGCCCACCACATCGCCGAGGCAGATCATCGAGTCGTAGCCGACCGACTTCGCATGGGCGATCACCGCCTCGAACGCGGCGAGGTTTGCGTGAATGTCGCTGACGATGGCGATGCGCATGCGGATACCGATCGCGCGGACCGCGCCGCGCGGGTCGGGATCATAGCGCAGGAGGCCGGTCAGGTCGGAAAGGCGACCCGGCGGTTCATGGAGACCCGCACGATCTCGAGCACGGCGCGCTCGGTGTAGGGCTTCGCGAGGATCTGCGTTCCGGGCGGGAATTCGTTCGGGTCGGGATTCGTGCTCGAGAGCACGAGCCGCGTCCCCGGCGCGATGTCGTGGAACTCGAGGCCCGAGCCGTCGGGAAGCTTGCGGTCGCTGATGATGAGGTCGGGGCGACACTGGGAGATCAGCCGGCGCGCCTCGGCGAGCGTCTGCGCCACGGCCGTGTCGAAGCCCAGTTCCTTCAGGTGGCCGATGATCTGCTTCGAATGGTCGACGGATGCGTCGACGATCAGCGCGTGCATCGAGCGCTTGCCGGTCTTTCCGCTCTGGACGGCGACCTCCGCGGCGACGACCTGCCTGGGCGTCGCGGCATAGTTCTGCGCGGGTCGCGATTCGCGCGGACCGCGGTAGAGCTCGCCGAATCCATCCGATGCATCGCCCGCTACGGGAGCGCCTGCGTCGAGCACGCGCTCCTCCGACGCCGGGTCCGCGCGTGCGGCGGGCGGCGGGACCGCGGGCAGGACCTTCGAGACGCGATGCACCTTCGCCTTGCGCGGCGTCGAACCGTCGAGCCGCTCGGCCATGCGCTCGGCGACGCGCTCGGCGACGCGTTCGACGACCTTCTCGACCACCGATTCGTTCGCGTCGATCAACCGCTCGCCGGCAGGCGGATCCACGCGCGGCGCGCGGATCTCGAGCGTGAACGCCGCACCACCGCCGTCGCGGTTCGCAGCGGTGACATCGCCACCGAGGAGTCGCGCGCAGCGGCGGACGATCGCAAGCCCCAGCCCGGCGCCGTCCTTCGCATGGCGCGAGGTGCGCTTCGACTGCTTGAACGGCTCGAAGATCGCGTCGAGCGCGTCGTCGTCGAGGCCGGGACCGTTGTCGACCACGCGGAATGCGAGCATGTCCGCGGCACGGCGCTCGACCTCGAGCACGATCGGTCCGCGGTCGGAGAACTTGATCGCGTTCGAGAGCAGGTTCACGAGCGCCTGGCGGATGCGCACGAGATCGGTCTCGACGAAGTGACGCGGGTCGGTCGAGGAGCCGATCCAGCGCGTCTCGACGGTGAGCCGCTTCTGATGCGCCTTCGGTGCGACCACGGCGCGCGCGTCGGCGACGATCTCGCTGATGCGCACGGCCTGCGGTTCGACGCGCCACTGTCCGGCGTCGGAACGGATGAGTTCGAAGAGGTCGTCGATCAGCGACAGGCCATGGCTTGCGGTACGGCGGATCTCGCCGATCCGCTCGATCGCAGCCTCCTCGTCGCCGTCGCGCACCTCGAGGTCGAGCATCTGCAGCGCAGCGTCGACCGACACCAGCGGCGCACGCATGTCGTGGCCGAGCGCCTTCAGGAAGGTCGCGAGCGTCTCGGTCGCCCGCTCGGCCTTCGCGCGCGCCTCGACGAGTTCCTTCTGCCGCGCGTCGAGTTCCGCGTGCGCGAGCTCGAGTTCTCGGACGGTTTGCGACTGCGCCTGCAGCGTCGACGAGAGGCGGTCGACCAGACGCTCGATGTCCGCGGAGGTGAGCAGCGCCGAGCGCCAGTTCTCCGAGGCGCTACGAGGCAGCTGGTGGCGGACATCCGAGTCCTTGGATTGCGTGTCCCTGGAATGCATGGCAGGACGGCTCCTGAACGGTGTTTTGGACCCCGTGTGATCGACCCGCAACAGCCTCGGAATCACTCTGGGAGCCGTTCCCCCCTGCAAATCGCCGCTATCCTCTCGACCCCTTCGGTGGAAACGGACCAAACCGACCTTCCGACGGGAGATCAGGACACACCATGGCTGAAAACAAGCATTACGACCTCATCGTCATCGGCGGTGGCCCGGGCGGCTACGTCGGTGCCATCCGCGCCGCCCAGATGGGCCTGAAGGTCGCCTGCATCGAGCGCGGCAAGCTCGGCGGCGTCTGCCTGAACTGGGGCTGCATCCCGACCAAGGCGCTCCTGCACAACGCGGAGCTCTACATGGAGGCGATCCGCCACGGCAAGGACTGGGGCTTCGAGTTCGCCGAAGGCGCCGTGAAGGTCGACTGGACGAAGGTCATCGGGCGCTCGCGCTCGATCACCGGCCAGCTGAACAACGGCATCGCGTTCCTCTTCAAGAAGAACAAGATCGATCACATCGAGGGCCATGCCAAGGTCCTCAGCGGCAAGACCTCGTCGGGTCCGTGCCGCGTGCAGGTGTCGAAGGCCGACGCCGACTACTACCACGGCACGGGCGGCGACAGGACCGGCGAGCTCACCGCCGACCGCGTCATGATCGCCACGGGCGCCGCGCCGAACGAGCTTCCCTTCGCGAAGTCCGACGGCAAGACGATCCTCTCGAGCTACGACGCACTCACCATCCCGAAGCAGCCGAAGTCGATGGTCATCATCGGCTCGGGCGCGATCGGCATGGAGTTCGCGTACTTCTTCAACGCCTTCGGCACGAAGGTCACCGTCGTCGAGATGCTCGACCGCATCCTGCCGAACGAGGACGAGGACATCTCGGCCTCCGCGATGCGCGCGTTCTCGAAGCAGGGCATGGAGTTCAAGGTCGGCATGATGACGACCGCGATCGACCGCACCAAGGACGGCGCGAAGGTCACGCTCGCGCAGGCCGCCGACAAGTCGAAGACCGAGACGATCGACGCCGAGTGCGTGCTCGTCGCGATCGGCGTCAAGGCGCGCTACGAGGGTCTGTTCGACGACAAGCTCGGCCTCAAGATCGAGAAGAACCACATCTGGACCGACTACAAGGACAAGAAGGAGCCGACCTACCAGACCTCGGTTCCCGGCGTCTACGCGATCGGCGACTGCATCGGCGCCCCGTGG
>JBEAQW010000357.1:0-8378 GCA_041163725.1 Planctomycetota bacterium | reverse complement strand
GGCATCCAGCACTCGACGTCGATCATGTCCTCGTTCTTGACGCCGAGGTCGCCGGTGCAGCACTGGAGGAGGCGGTAGGGGAGCCCGAGCGACTGCAGGATCATCTCGACCGACTCGATCATCTGCGCGTGCCATGCGCGGCTTTCCGCATCGTCGGCCTTGCACACGACGACCTGCTCGACCTTGTCGAACTGGTGGATGCGGTAGAGGCCCGCCGTGTCCTTGCCGGCTGCGCCCGCTTCGCGGCGGAAGCAGGTCGAGACGGTGCAGTACTTGAGCGGCAGCTTCTCCATCGGCACGATCTCGTCGGCGTGCAGGCCCATGAGGCCGACTTCGCCGGTGCCGGTGAGGTAGAGGTCGTGGCCCGAGCCGCGCTTCGATTCCTCGATGTGATACGCCTGCTCGCGGCCGGCGGGGAAGAAGCCCGTTCCCACCATGCACTCCTCCTTCACGATGACGGGAATCCCCATCGGCGTGAAGCCGCGCCGGTCCGCCATGAAGTCGACCGCGTACCGCAGCACCGCCTGATGAAGGCGCATGCCGAGGCCCGTCAGCACATAGTGGCGCGTGCCGGACATCTTGACGCCGCGCTCGAAGTCGACGAGCCCGTGCATCCTCACGAGCTCGAGGTGGGTGCGCGGCTTGAATCCACGGTTCTCCGCGAAGGTCCTTCCGAAGTCCCAGCCCGCGGGAGCCCAGCGGCGGATCTCGATGTTGTCGTCGCTGCCCTTCCCCCTCGGCACATCCGCCGAGGGCGGCTGCGGCACCTGGAGCCAAAGCGCGTGGAACTCGGGCTCGATCGCCGCGAGATGCCGCTCCTCCTCCGCGACGAGCGCCTTCAATTCGGCGGGCTTCGCCTCGAGCGAAGCAAGCTCGGTCTCGAGGCGATCCTTGTCATCGCCCTTCGCGCCCTTGAGCTTCCCCTTCAACTGACCGATCTTCGGGCCGATCTCCTTCGAGATCCGGTTCTGCTCCGAGCGCGCCTGCTCCATGCGCGTGAGGATCGCGCGACGCGCCTCGTCGAGCGCGAGAAGCCGGTCGATGTCGACATCCATGCACTTGTCGCGCACGCCGTTGCGGTACTTGTCGGGGGCCTCGCGGAGATCCTTCAGGTCGATCATGACCCGCGGAAGATACCGCAACCCGACCCGCGCTTGGCGGCGGGATTCCCTGCGATCAGGCGCGGTACGAGGGCGGCGCCGCCCATCGCATCTTGGCACGCAGCGCGTCCCAGTAGCGGTTCGAGGGATTCGACACGAAGAGCGCCCGGCGGTCGTGCTGCCGGACGCGCACGCGCTCGCCCTCGCCGATCGGAAGCTGCAGCTGTCCGTCGAGGACGACGCAGGTTCCCTCGTTCACCCGACGCATCACGAGGGTGATGGTATCCACCGCGCTCACCACCACCGGCCTGAACGCGAGGCTCTGCGCGCAGATCGGCGTGATGGTGATGCCCGCGACATCGGGGTGCACGATCGGCCCGCCCGCGCTCGCGCTGTAGGCGGTCGAGCCGGTGGGCGTCGCGAGGATGACTCCGTCACCCGTGATCTCGACACCCTGTTCATCGTCGTCGACCGAAAGCACCATGTCGATCATGCGGTGCGGCGCGCCGGCCGTGAGCACCGCGTCGTTGATCGCCACACCGCTCGCCTTCGTCGTGCCGTCGCTGTGCAGCACATCGACCGCGAGCAGCATGCGCGCCCGCAGCGGGGGATGCTCGCCGAACAGGAGGCCGGCGTGCTGCTCGATGTCGCCGGCGTCGAACTCCGCGAGGAAGCCGAGCCGGCCCGCGTTGATGCCGACGATCGGCTTCCCGTGGTTGGCGAGGCGCCGCGTCTGCCCGATGAGCGTGCCGTCGCCGCCCACGACGAACGCGAGGTCGAACGCAAGGTCCGCCGCGAGCGCCCGCTCGTCCGCGTCGAGGTCGACGACGCTCGCGTGCCGCGCGATCACGCCGCGAATGGCGTCCGCGGTGCGCGCGGCCTCCGGCTTGTGGCGGTTGGCGATGAGGAGCGCCGTCGGCATGGCGGAAACCTTAGCTCACGAGCCCCTTCGTCAGCCGCATGAAGGCCGTCTCGAGGCTGATTTCCTCGGGCTGCAGCCGGCTCAGCCGGAAGCCCTGGGCGAGAAGCCTTGCCGCAAGTTCGCTCGCCGCGATGCCCGCGTCCGGCTCGAGCTGCACATCCATCCGACGCCCGCCTTCCTCGACACGGATCTCGACCTTCGCGACACCCTTGACCGAGCGCAGCAGCGTGGCCGCCTCCTCGGAGCGCGCCTCGACCGCGATCTGCACGACCTTGCCCACCTTGGCACGCTGCATGAGCTCGCTCACCGCGCCGGCGAAGACGAGCTTGCCCTGCTCGACGACGCCGACGGCGTTGCAGAGGTCCGCCAGCTCGTACAGGATGTGCGAGCTGATGAGGATGGTCTTCCCGATGCGCCGGAGTTCCTTCAGCAGCTCGCGCATCTCGATGCGCGCGCGCGGGTCGAGTCCGGAGCTCGGCTCGTCCATGAGCAGCACCTTCGGGTCGTGGATCAGCACGCGTGCGACCGCGAGCCGCTGCTGCATGCCGCGGGAGAGCCCGTTGACCTCGGTCTCCGTCTTGTGCGACAGGTCCGTCAGCGCGAGCACCTCCGCGATCGTCTTCTCGCGGCGCGACGGCGGCACCGCGTAGCAGGCCGCGAAGAACTCGAGGTACTCGCCGACGGTCATGTCCTGGTACGCGCCCATGAAGTCGGGCACATAGCCGATGAGCGGCCGGATCAGGTGGTTCTGGTAGCCGACCACCTTGCCATCGATCCGCGCCTCGCCCCAGGTCGGCTTCAGCAGCGTCGCGAGGATCTTGATCGTCGTCGTCTTTCCCGCACCATTCGGGCCGATGAACCCGAAGCAGGTTCCCTCCTCGATCGAGAGATTGAGGTTGTCCAGCGCGACGAACTCGCCGTACTTCTTCGTGAGATTGACCGTTTCGATCATCGGCATGGCATCTGTCCGTACTCGGGCCCGCGCCCGTCCATCGCTTCGATCCAACTCGTCGCGCCTACTCGTTCCTCTCGAACACGGCCGATCCCGGGATCAGCCACTCCGGCCCCTGCGGCAGCGGCATGATCCAACGCACGAGCACCCGCCCCGAACTGTCGATCTCCCCGCCATCGAGGCGGAAATCGAA
The DNA here is from genome assembly GCA_041163725.1 of Planctomycetota bacterium. Lineage (GTDB taxonomy): Bacteria > Planctomycetota > Phycisphaerae > Phycisphaerales > SM1A02 > QWPT01. Next base: position 5,211 of record JBEAQW010000357.1, on the reverse strand, counting down.
GGGGAGTTCCGCCTGCTCGAGCCAGCCCGACACGACGAGGCACGGTTCCGCGTACCAATCCGACAGGTCGAGTTCGCGCCCACCCGTCCGCACGACGCGGAACGGGCTCTGGTTGGCGTTCGCCGCGGTGCGAATGTACTGCGGAGGCGGCAGCATGCGGTACATCGACAGCATGTCGAAGAGGTCGACGAGGGGAACCGAGTCGCCCACGATGCCGAAGCCCGCCTTCACGCGCTGCTCGAGGTCGTCGATGTAGTCGCGGCGGATCGATTGCTCGAGGCCGAGGCGGTTCGTCATGGGTCGCGGCGAGTCGAACACGGCGGCAAGGTCGAGCGGCTCACCGGGCGCCCACGGCGTCACGCTGCGGATCTCACCGCGATTGGGCATCTGCGCGCTGAATCGGCGGACCGCGATCCTGTCCGATTCGGCGGCGCCCTTCGTCTGCAGGGGATTGCGCTTCGGCCAGATGTGCAGCACGCGTACATCGCGCAGCGTTCCGGGCAGCCCATGGACGAGCGTGCCGGAGATCGAGATCGGCTGGGAGGGCGAGCCCTCGTCGATCGTCACCGCGATCGGATTCGTCGCCCGCGGCATCGTGCCCCACCCGTCGCGAACCGCCCCGAGCCAGCGCGCCTTGAGATCGACCGAGGTCGCGCGCGACGGAACCGATGCACGCGCGGGACGATCGACCGGAACGGCGTAGCGCTCGCGGCTCGGGAAGCCCTCGACGGTCGAACCGTTCGCCCGCCAGGAGGTGAGCAGGTTGCGCGCGGTCGCCTCGTTCGCGGGATCGAGCGCGAGTTCGGTCACGCCGTAGCTCGGCACATAGACCGACATCCAGCTCGTCGCGCGGCGGCGCAGCTCCGTCTGAAGATCCGACTCGCCGGGTCCACGCTCGATCGCATCGATCACCGTGAGATGGCTGACCTGCGCGCGGCGACCGGACATCGACGCGCCGACGAGGAAGATCCCGCCCGTGAAGACCGCGGCCACCGCGGTGAACACGACCCAGGACCAGCGTTCCCGCTTCATGGACTTCAGCAGCGCGAAGCCGAGCGGCCCGGCGATCAGCCAGTACAGCCCGAACACCGCGGTCGCCGCGAGCACGCCGATCGCGGCCTGCCCCGAGAGGCCGATGGTCTCCGCCAGCGGGCGTCCTTCGCCGATCTCCACCGAGAAGCCGCCGCTCTTCAGCAGCCGCGACTCATCCTCGAGCGCCGCGAGTTCGGCGCCCGACGGCGTGTCGCAGCGTCGCCCGAGGATCCGGTTCCAGAAGACATCGCCCTGCGGTATCGCGGGCGTCTGCAGGCCTCGCGCCGAGAGCTCCTCGATGTCGATGCCGATGAGCGTCACCTGGCCGAATCCGAGATGCCTGCGGATTCCGACGATGCGATCCTCTCCGTTGGCTCCGGGTGGAAGCGCAAGGAACGGCCGCCATCCCCGGTCGAGCGATTCGGGCTCGAAGGTCGCGAGCCGGGTTCGAACCGACGGATCGCGTAGCGTCGGCGACAGCGAGACCAGGGGAAGGAAGTCCGCGACCGGCACGCCATCGGTCCGCTTCGGCGCAGCCGACGGAAGCAGCGCGCTCAGCGGGTGACGACCGTCGGTGCCGACCGACCACGGATCTCCGGCCGCCGGAAGCGAGATCACGAGGTTGCCGCCGCGCTCCGTCCACTCGCGCAGTGCGCGCGCGGTCTCCTCGCTCATCCTCGATGGCGCGATCGATCCATCGGCCCACACGATGCTGTCGAATGTGGCGAACCCCTCCCAGCGGTCCGGAAGCGCATCGACATCGCGCGCATTCGCGATCACCACCGTTCCGTTCATGGTCGCGCTCGTCGCGGCCGATCCGACCAGTCCGAACGCATCGAGTCCGAGATTGCGCGCGCCGATCACGAGGATCGCATCGTCGGCAAGTCCGACGGCACGCGACGGGTTCGTCGCGACGGAGGTCGCGAGCCGTGCCGTGCCGAGATCCCGCACGCGCTCTCCACCCTCGAGCTCGTAGAGTCTCAGGTCGAAGATCGAGTTGAGGATCGTGCCCTCGCCCTCGGGCGGCAGCACGCCGTAGAGCCAGCGCCGCTGCGCCTGACCGGGGTTGAGCACGACCTTGCGCGAGTACTCCGCGATGTCGAGATCCGCGTTGGGGATCTCCCAGACTGCCTCGACCTCCGCGATGCGGTCGAGGCTGCTGCGGAACTGCACCTGGATCGCGGTGGGCCCGCCACCGCGGACGAGGTCGCCGGCTCCGAAGTGGAGGAGCTCGATCTCGACCGACTGCGCGTGCGCGGCGCTTCCGAGAACCGCCGCAACAAGCGGGCCGATCAGTGCGGACGGGAGGCGGATCGCCATGGAGCGGGAGTGTACCCAGGTCGACCACCGAGCAGCCCGCGCCCCGGCCCGCAATCCGCATGCGCATGCACGGGACTCCTCAACCCGTGCATCGGAACCGCCGATCACACACGCATGAGCCCGCTCGGGATCTTCCTCGTTCTCGCCGCGACCTTCGCGACCGCGGTGGCCGTCGGCCGCGTGATGTCGACGCGCATCGACGATGCCCGCCGGCTCGCGGAGCTCGTCCGCGACACGCGTCGGCTGCGGGCGCGGCATGAACATCCGATGCCTGCATCGCCTCCGCGATCCCGCCGTCGCTGATCGTCAGCGTGCGAGCGCGGCGAGTTCGCCGAGGATCGCCGCGTGGCTCCTGATCGCGTTGCGATAGCACTCGAGCTCGAACTTCTCGTTGGGGGAGTGCACGCAGTCGTCGTCGAGGCCGAAACCCACGAGCAGCGAGTCCATCCCGAGGATGCGCTGGATCGAGCCGACGGCGGGAATGCTGCCACCGGTTCCGATCAGGAGCGGCTGCTTGCCGAAGACGGCGTGCAACCCCTTGTTCGCCGCGACGAGGTACGGCGAATCCTCGCGCACCTCGATCGCGGGATTCGTACCGTGGCGCTCGAACTCCGCGCGACAGCCTGCGGGAAGTCGGTCGCGGACGAACTGCTCGAACGCCGCGGCGATCCGCTCGGGGTCCTGCTGCGACACCAGCCGGAAGCTCACCTTCGCCGTCGCGTGCGCCGCGATGACGGTCTTGGCGCCCTTACCCTCGTACCCGCCCGAGATGCCGTTGACATCGCAGGTCGGCCGCGACCAGGTCCGCTCGAGCGTCGAGCGACCGCGCTCGCCGAAACCCTCGCGCAGACCGATCTCGCCCAGGAACTCCGCATCGCTGAACCCGAGCGACTCCCACTGCGCCTTCGTCGCCGCAGGCAGCTCGGGCACGCCGTCGTAGAAGCCCGGGATCGTCACGCGCCGGTCCGAATCGTGGAGGCCGGCAAGGATCGTCGCGAGCGCATTGATCGGATTCGGAACGGCACCGCCGTACATGCCGCTGTGGAGGTCGCGGGTCGGGCCATGCACCGTCACCTCCATGTAGACGAGCCCGCGCAGCCGCGTGGTGATGGCAGGCGTCGCGATGTCCCACATGCCGGTGTCGGACACGATGCAGACATCCGCGGCGAGCCTGTCCTTCGCCTCGTGCATGAACGGCTCGAGGCTGCGGCTTCCGGACTCCTCCTCGCCCTCGATCATCAGCGTGACGGGGCAGGGCGGTCCACCGGCGACCGCGTGCCACGCACGGAGCGCCTCGACGATGCCCATGACCTGTCCCTTGTCATCGACCGCACCGCGCGCGACGACGCGCTTGCCGCGCGGCCCCTCGACGATCGCCGGCTCGAACGGCGGACTCGTCCAGAGCTCCAGCGGATCCGCCGGCTGCACGTCGTAGTGACCGTAGTAGAGCACGCGCGGGCGGTCCGACGCACCCGCGCCGGCGCCCGGGTGATGTGCGACCACCATCGGATGCCCGATCGTGCGCGCGGCCTCTGCCGTGAAGCCCAGCCCCCGAAGCTCCGACACGAGCCAGTCGGCGCAACGGCGCGTCTCGGCATCGAACGCCGGGTCGGTGCTCACGCTTGGAATGCGGAGGAAGTCGCACAGCCGGCCGACCGATGCGTCGAACCCCTTCTCGACTTCGTCGAGGAGTGCGTGCGTGCCGGGAAGTGCGCCGTGGTTCGTATCCGTCCGTGCCATGCGGCGGAGTGTACGGTGGAGCGCACATTGCGCGGGCGCGATCACCGAAGGTGTCGCGCCGGGCGTCGACTCAGCGCAGCGGCAGGGCGGCGATCGCGAGCGCGAGTGAACTCAGCACCAGGACCGTCATGACGAAGAGGAAGACGAGCCACCGCTCGACCAGCCGCCACTCGCGCTGGGGAGGTTCGAATGCTCCCTGACGGACGGCGCGCGACATGCTGGGCTCGAGCTGGTCGATGCCCTCCATCTCCGCGTAGCTCTTCGGCGGGCGGATCGCGAAGTCGCAGCCGCACCGCGGGCACTCCGGCTGGTTCACGCGATCGACGAATCGGCCCGAATAGCCACACGCGACGCACTGGCGCCGATGAAGCCTCGACCTATCCTTCGAACGAATGAGCATGGAGCGACGATAGCATCGGACCGACGCCCGCCAAGCGGGAAATGCCAAGGGCGGCAGAATGCCCGACATTCGCGTGCAAAACCACAAGGTCGCCGCCCATCATCGCCCGGTTCGGGGACTATGCCCTGCGTCTGCGGAGGAGTGCTTCCGCAGTCAGCCGCAGGCGCTCCCCGCGCGGCGCACCGACCGGAGTTCGCAGTGCAGACCCTCGACGACTGGATCACCCATCTCGAACGCCTCGGCGGAGCCGACGCGCCGGATCTTCCCCCCGATGCGACCCTCCTGGCCGGCGACCGCGGCGAGCAGCGACTGTGGCGGGCGTGCAGCGCGTATTCGGAGGCCGAACTCGCCCCGGCGGTCGCGCCCATGCTCTCCCGTGCGAGCGGACCGCTCCTCGAGCCGGATGCCTACCTCGCGATCGAGGTCTGGGCCGAGTGCGAGCTCGCTGCGCTGCACGCGCTGCATCGCCTCGCGCGGCAGGCGCCGGCGCCGCTCGGCTCCCGGATCCGGGAACGCACCGCGCACGCCTGGCGCTGGCATCTCGAGCACACGCAGCCCGACAACTCCACCAACCGTCCGTGGGCGATCCATGTGTTCCTTCTCGCCGACGATCCGACCGCGGAAGCCCGCCTCTACGCAGAGACGCTGCTTCACAACATGGCGGCATCGCACGCGCGGGAGGAACCACTTTCCCGCTGGATCCTCGCCGACGCAGCCCG
>JBEAQW010000356.1:0-5145 GCA_041163725.1 Planctomycetota bacterium | reverse complement strand
ACGATCACAACCGAGAGCGTCCAGCGCGCGAGTGGGTTGACTCCCACGCCATCTGTTCCGACCGCTCGGCTTCGCCTCGAGGTCGGGCACCCGGGTTTGGCGGAGGTTCGGGATCAGGTGTCGAGATCGGGTGTCGAAAACGGGTGCTGAGATCGACATCGGAATCGGTGTTGGGGAGTGAGACTTGTGGGGTCGAAAGGGCTGGGTGCCCGACGTCGGCGCGAAGCGACGCCGTCGGAACGGGTTGCTTGATGTTCACAACCGAGGGCGTCCAGCGCGCGAGTGGGTTGACTCCCACGCCATCCGTTCCGACCGCTCGGCTTCGCCTCGAGGTCGGGCACCCGGGTTTGGGGAGGTTCGGGATCGGGTGTCGAGATCGAGATAGGGGTCGAGATAGGGGTCGAGATCGGGATCCGGTGTCGGGGATGGTGTGTCGAGATTGGGATCGAGATCGGGTGTGGAGATCGACATCGGGATCGGTTGTCGTGGATCGGTGTCGGAATCGGATGTTGGAATCGGATGTCGGGATCGGATGTCGGGATCGGATGTCGGGATCGGACGTCGGTATCGGTATCGGGGAGTGAGACTCGTAGGGTCGAAAGGGCTGGGTGCCCGACGTCGGCGCGAAGCGACGCCGTCGGAACGGGTTGCTTGACGATCACAATCGAGGGCGTCCAGCGCGCGAGTGGGTTGACTCCCACGCCATCCGTTCCGACGGCTCGGCTTCGCCTCGAGGTTGGGCACCCGGGGTTTTGGGGGTGGGGTACGAAGAAGGGGAGGGGCCCGAATCAAGCGTGCGCGGAAATCACGCACACGCGGACGGCCAATCGTCTCCGCACGCGCCTGCGCTCACATCGCGGCGAGGCGTTCGGCGACATCCTTCTCGGCGAGCGTGTCGAGGAGCGCATCCATCTCGCCCGCGAGCATCTTCTGCAGCTGGAAACCCTGCTCGACGCGGTGGTCGACGCAGATGCCTTCCTTGAAGCGGTAGGTGCGGATCTTCTCGGCGCGGTCGCCCGAGCCGATCATGGTGCGGCGTTCGGCGCTGCGCTTCTGGTCGGCCTCGCGCTTGCGGAGTTCGTACACGCGCGCGCGCAGCAGGCGCCAGGCCTTCTCGCGGTTCTGGCCCTGCGAGCGCGTCTCCTGCATGCGGACCTCGAGGCCCGTGGGCAGGTGGATGAGGTGGACGGCGGTCGCGACCTTGTTCACATTCTGCCCGCCGGGGCCCTGTGCGGTGGTGACCATCTCCTTCACCTCCGACGGATCGAGGGCGTCGTCGACCTCCTCGGGCTCGGGCATCACGGCGACCGTCGCGGTCGAGGTGTGGATGCGTCCCTGCGCCTCGGTCGCGGGCACGCGCTTCACCTGGTGCGTGCCGCCTTCGAACTGGAGCGCGGCGAATGCGCCGAGTCCCTCGATGGTCGCGATCGCGTGCGTGATGCCGCCCGCGTCGCCCGGCTTCGTCTCGACGAGTTCGAAGCGCCAGCCGCGGCGTGCGGCGAGCGCGCGGTACATCTCGAGGATCTCGCCCGCCCAGAGCGCGGCCTCGTCGCCGCCGACACCCATGCGCACCTCGAGCACGAAGCTCGCGATGCGCGCCTCCTCGCCGGTGACGAGCGCCTTGACGATGCCCTGCGCGAGCTCGCGCGCGCGCACCTCGAGCGCGGGGCGCTCGGCGTCGGCCATGGCCGCCATCTCCGGGTCGCCCGACGCGGAGAGTTCCGCGAGGCCCACGAGTTCGGCCGCCGCGCGGCGCAGCGCGGCGAGCGGCTCGAGCGTGCGCGCGAGCAGGGCGCGGCGTCGCGAGAGTTCCATCGACTTGCGGTGGTCGGACGCGATGGCGATGTCCTCGAGCTGCGCGGCGATGCCGGCGTCCTCGGCTTCCTGCTGCGCGAGGATGCGCCGCAGGTTCGCGGGGAGGAGCTCTTGGACGAGCGCGTCGGAGGTGGTCGGGTCGGCTGGCACGGGTCGCGGATGGGGCGAAGTTCGTCGGCGGAATGGCGACGGGTCGGCGGCGATTCTACGGTCGCGCGCGCGGGCCGACAGGGCCGAGCCGCGCGTTGCCGACGGTGATCGCGCCTTCGCATGCACGGCGCACGAGGTCGTCGCACGCGGCGTCGAGCGAAAGGCCTGCCGGCGGCTCGAGCGTGATCGTGCCCGATTCCTCGACGAGCGTGCGGTCCTCGATCCTGCCGATCGGTGCACCGAGCAGCGCGTTGCCGACGACGCGGCCACCGACGGGGCGCGAAGGACGGTCGGTGAGGTAGGTGCGCAGCAGCGGATAGCGGCTGCGCCACGGCTCCTCGTCGATGGGCGTCGCGGCGAGGCGCTTGAGGATCGTCGAAGTCGACGGATCGGCGAGGGCGAAGGCCATCCATCCCACGCCGCGCGCGTCGTACACGACCGCCTGGCCGCACTTCGCGAACGCGTTGTCGCGCACGATGTTGTCGCGGCCGCCGCCGATGAGGAGGCCCCAGTTGCAGCGCACGAAGAGGTTGCGCTCGATGAGGATGCCGCTCGTCATGTCGTCGAGGTAGAACGCGTTCTGATAGCGCGCCTCGGTGCCCTCGATGTCGTGGACGAGATTTCCACGCAGTACCGTGCCCTGCACGGTGTAGTCGCGACCGACATACACCGCGCCCGCGTCGCCCGTCTCGCGCACGACATGGTGGATGTGGTTCCCCTCGATCAGGTGCTCGCAGCCGGCGAAGAGGATCGCGAAGTGCGGCAGCTCGCTGATCTCGTTGTGCTCGATGCGCTGCCCGACGCCCGCGATGTCGATGGCGGGGTTGTAGCTCCGCTGCAGGCGGCTGCAGTCGGTGAAGCGGGAGTCGGTGACGGTGTTCGCGCCGTGCGTCAGGGTGCGGCGGTCGCCGCCGACGAGGCGGACGGCGGTTCCGCCCACGCCCTCGAAGGTCGAGTACGCGATGGTCGAGCGCTCGCCCTCGAGATCGACGGCGCGGGTTCCGATGTTGGCGAAGGTGCAGTCCTCGATGCGCGCGCCGCGCACGCCGCGGCCGACGATCGCAGCGCCGCGCGTCGCTTCGAATCGCACGCCGCGGATGGTGACGCGCGGGGCGTGCGCGCCCGCGGGCAGCGCGATCATCGGTGCCTCGAGCATCGAGATGGTCACGCGCGCGTGCTCGGCTCCGGGCGGCAGCCAGGCGATCACGCGCGCGTTCGCGCGGTCGATCCAGCACTCGCCGGGCTCGTCGAGCTCGGCGAGCACATTCGTGATGCGGTACTTCCCGCGCTCGGCGAGGCCGTAGCGGTGCGGCATGCCGAGGGCGATCGTGCCGGCCTCGGTGTCGATCGATGCGAGCGGAAGCGTCTCGTCGGACCAGTCCCAGTTCCAGTAGCCGTCGAGCCAGAGGTCGCCGGGTGCGGCGACCGCCTCCGCGCGCCAGCGTGCGAGGCGCGTCCGATCGGCGGGCACGAACACGCCGCCGCGCGGTGGTTCGTTCTTCCGCATCTCGGGCGGCATGTCGTCGGCGTCGTTGCGCGGGACGCTGCCGACATCCACGATGCGCTCGATGGCGGCGAAGCCCTTGTTCGGCCAGCGCGCGGGTACGAGCGGGCGCCCGCCGACGAACACCTCGGTCGCCGCGAACGGCACCTCGACGGTGTGACCGGCGTGGACCGGGCCGTGCAGTCGGGTCGACCACTCGGAGAGGAAGGAGGGGGAAATCGCGAGGACGCGCGCGTGGGCCCGCGCCTCCTCCGGAAGCCGAGCGAGCATCGCCGGCTCGGGAGTCCGCCACTCGGGGCGCTCGATGTCGATGCCACCGACGAGGGTCGCCTTGCCGCGCCCGTCGATCACGATCTCATCGTCGGGGCCGAGGTCCGCGGGCAGCGCGAGCGAGGAGAAGCAGGGGGTGCGGCCTTCGGGAAGCGTGATGGTCACGGTCGTCGCGCGCGCAGGCGCCGTGTGCGCGCAGCCGGTGGTGGCGATCGGCGCGCACGCCGCGGACGCGAGCAGGAGCACGCGCGCGAGCAGACGACAAAAGACAGCCGCCCTTGCGGGCGGCCGGTGGTTCGTATCGGAAGGCGTGGGCCGTCGGCTCACTTCTTCTTCTTGTCGAAGTAGTTGCCGGCGAACTTCTTCTGGAAGCGCTCGACGCGGCCGAGGGTGTCGACGAAGGTCTTCTGGCCCGTGAAGAAGGGGTGCGAGCCGGACCAGATTTCGACATTCATCTCGGGAACGGTCGCGCCGACGGTCATGACGACCTCTCCGCGGAAGATGATCTTGCACTCGGGGTAGTAGGTCGGGTGGGTGTCCTTCTTCATGACTCAGGCCTTTCATCCGCTCGGTGGCGGAGAATCGGGGAGTGTAGCGAAGCCTCCGCAGGATGCAAGCCGCTTGTGGAGCGGGGGGTCGGGCGAGACGGGTGGGCGCGGGTGCGATCGCGGTTCCGGCGGCTTCGGCACCCTTATTGGACGCTCCGGACGGTGGGGAGAAGGGCGCCGGACGGGGCTTCCGGCTCGACCGGATGCGCGAAGATCGGGACGGAGGGGAATCCGACCGCCCGCATCGCGACGAACCTTCCGGGGCACTCGCGGCCTCGCAGGCGCCTGCCGCGCTTCGACTCGGCGATAGGAGAACCACCCATGGCAGACGCAATCAACACCTTCCACGCGACCGGACAGAACTTCGACAAGGAGGTCGCGCAGTCGAGCGTGCCCGTGCTGCTCGACTTCTGGGCTGGATGGTGCCCGCCGTGCCGCATGCTCAAGCCCGAACTCGCGGCGCTCGCGCCCGAGCTCGAGGGTAAGGTGCGCGTGGCGTTCGTCGATGTCGACGATCAGCCCGAGATCGCGGCGGCGTTCCAGGTGCGCGGCATCCCGGCGCTCTTCCTGATGAAGGACGGCGAGGTCGTGGATGCGTGGACCGGCTACATGCCGAGGGCCGCGGTGAAGGAGCGACTCGAGAAGCATGTCGGCCCCATCGGCGCATGACCCCGACCGAACGACCGCCGTCACGAGAGTGGTGCCGATCGAAGGCATGCACTGCGCGGCGTGTGCGTCGAAGGTCGAGTCTGCGGCGAGAGGCGTGAGGGGCGTGCGCGCCGCGAGCGTTTCGTTCGCGACGCGCAGGATGCGCGTGGAGCTCGAGCCGGGTACGGGCATCGAGCAGTTGGCGCGGAG
>JBEAQW010000355.1:0-5675 GCA_041163725.1 Planctomycetota bacterium | reverse complement strand
ACGGCCACATCGGCGCGCAGCTCTCCGTGCTCGCCGAGTCGATGGGCATGAACGTGCTCTACCACGATCTCGCCGAGGTCCTTCCGCTCGGGAACGCGCGGCGCGCGAAGTCGATGCAGGAGCTCCTTGCGAAGAGCGATGTCGTGAGCCTGCATGTCGACGGCCGGCGTGAGAACACGAATCTGATCGGCGAGCGCGAACTGCGCCGCATGAGGCAGGGGGCGCTTCTCCTCAACCTCTCGCGCGGGCATGTCGTCGACCTCCACGCGCTCGCGGCGAGCCTCAAGGCGGGCCACCTCGGCGGCGCCGCGGTCGATGTGTTCCCGTCCGAGCCGAACTCGAACAAGGAGCCGTTCGACAGTCCGCTCCGCGGAGTACCGAATGTCATCCTCACCGCGCACATCGGCGGCTCGACGGCCGAGGCCCAGCAGGGGATCGGCGCGTTCGTCGCGAACCGGCTGGTCGACCATGTGAACACCGGTGCCACCGCGGGCTGCGTGAACCTGCCCGAGATCGCGCTCCCGCCGACCCCGCGCGCGCACCGCTTCCTGCACCTCCATCGGAACAAGCCCGGTGTCCTCGCCGAGATCAACGGCATCCTCGCGCGCCGCCGCATCAACATTCTCGGCCAGTCCCTGCGCACCAGCCCCGACGCGGGTTATGTCGTCACCGATGTCAACCGCACCTACGACGACGCCGTGGTCGACGAACTCAAGGCCGTTGCGGGTACCATCCGTTTCCGCGTTCTGTACTGATTCCGTCCCATCGTGGGAAGGAAAGCCGACCGCGCCGCATCCGAGTCCGTCATGCATTCAATCAGACACCTGGCCGCAGCCTCGTTCATCGCCCTCCTCGCGCCCCTCTCCTTCGCCATCGCGCAGGACGCTCCGGCCGCCGCCGGCGAGAAGCAGGCAGCGGAGGCCGCGGCGAAGATCGATCCCGCGGCGAAGAAGATCTACGACGCCGGCACCGACGCGATCCGCAAGCTGAAGGGCATCTCCTTCACCTCGACGCTCAAGCTCGAGATGAAGGACCCGGCGGACGAGGCGATGCTGCCGCCGGGCTTCGGCGGCAAGGTCCGCTACAGCGTCCGCTTCGCCGAAGGCGGCAAGTCGGGCCTCGGCTTCGACACGATCCGCGCCGACATGCTCGACGGCGACAACGCCGGCAACTACGCGGTGCTCGCGCCCGAGGCGTCGATCAGCGTCAACCCGAAGGAGAAGCAGTACACCGAGGGTGGCGACATGCCGTTCATGATCGCCGGCGAGGCGATGCAGGCGTTCCCGAGCTGGTTCGGCGAGCAGCGCGGCGTGGCCGACGGCTCGATGAAGCCCTCGGAGCCCCGTGTCCTCGAGATCGCAGGCACCGCGTCCATCGAAGGCGTCGAGTGCGATGTGATCCGCGCCGTGCGCGACCTCACCATCGAACTCGGCGAAGGCATGCCGAAGCAGACGATCATCCTCAACGAGACGATCGCCTTCGGACGCGCCGACGGCATGCTGCGCCAGATCCGCATCGACCCCGACTTCGGCGATGAGGAGATGGGCCCCGTCCCGTCGCCGATCTACACGATCGGCGACCTGAAGGCCGATCCGGAGTTCGCCGCGGAGCTCTTCTCGACCAAGGCCCCCGAGGGCTTTGCGAAGCGTGAGCTCGAGATGCCCGGATTCCCCGGCGGCGAGCCCGAGATGCCGCAGCTGGCCGTGAAGGTCGGCGATGCCGCGCCCGACTTCGCGCTGAAGAACGCCGCCGACGAGGAGGTCACCATGGCCTCGCTCCAGGGCAAGGTCGTCCTGCTCGACTTCTGGGCGACCTGGTGCGGCCCCTGCAAGGCGGCCATGCCGACCATGCAGAAGCTCCACGACGAGTACAAGGACAAGGGCGTCGTGGTGCTCGGCGTGAACATGGGCGAGCGCAGCCCGCAGGCCGGCAAGGACTACATGGCGAGCAAGAAGTTCACCTATGCGGCGGTGTTCGCGGCGGACGCGCTGGCGAACACCTACGGCGTCACCGCGATCCCGACGCTCGTCGTGATCGGCAAGGATGGCAAGATCCGCGAGATCGAGGTCGGACTTTCCGACCCGACCGGCGACAAGCTCCGCAAGGTCATCGACGAGGCGCTCGCGAAGTAGGCGTCGCGTTTCGAAGCCGACCAACCGGCCCACCATCCGCCGGCCGATGCGCGTGACGCATCGGCCGGCGGTGCTTTTCGGACGGCGTGCGGGCCGGCCACTCCATGCGGCGCGAAAGCATGCGACCGGCGGGGAGGGGCGCGGTATGCTTGCCACCATGACGCCTCCCTTCAGCGCTCTCCGGTCTCTCGTCGCATCCGCCCTCGTCGCATCCGGCCTGCTCGCAGGCGCCTCGGCTGCATCGGCCGATGCCCCGCCGACCGGTGGAGAGAAGGCCCCCGCGAAGCCGGCGACCCCGCCCGCGAGCCCGAAGAAGGCGCCGCCGGCACCACCGGTCGAGCTCGAGATCAGCGCGCCCGATGCGCCGCCCGGCACGGCGCGTCCCACCGCGGGCCCGAAGCCGAAGGACCCTGGATTCCTCCTGACCATCCCTCCCCGCGTCATCAACGAGGACGCGGCGAAGATCGCGGCGCGGGCCAAGGAGGAGGTCGCCAAGCTCAAGTCGCTCGAGCTCGTGACGCAGACGACGATGGAGAATGTCCCCGAGGGGCAGGCGCTGCCGGACCTCGGGATCGCCCGGCGCGTGCAGCTCCGGTGGATCCACTCCGACGCGGTCTCGATGCCGCTCATGCGCATCACCGATGTCTTCCCCGCGGAGAACGGCTTCACCGACGGCGAGTCGCTGGTGTTCGACGGCCGGAAGGTCCTCTTCCTCGAGACATCGACGAAGCGCTTCCGCGAGCCCGCGGGTCGCTGGATGGACTCCATCGGCACGCGCTTCACGGCGATGCCCCGCTGGTATGTCACCGAGCGTTCGAAGGCGCTCATGCCGAAGGACGCGAAGATCGACCGCAGCCTCGAGCCGGTCGTCGTCGGAGCGCGCATCCTGCGCACCGAGACATTCGACGGCGTCGAGTGCGATGTCGTCGAGCTCTTCCGCAGCCAGGATGTCGTCGAGTTCGCCGACAACGGCCAGATGAACGTGGTCGATACGATCGAGTTCATCGAGCGCGGTCACTTCGCGCGCACCGACGGGCTTCCCCGGCAGATCGAGCTCGTCATGCTGACCGGATCGACGCCAGGCGCGACGACCCTGATGAAGTACCTGCAGGTGCGCGCGAATCCCGAGTTCGACAACGCGCTCTTCAGCACCAAGCCGCCCGAGGACTTCGTCCCGGCGGAGTGACTCGTCCGTCCACCGTGCCCGAACGGGCGCCAGTGCTTCCGGGGAAGATGCGAGCCTCCATGAGATCTCCCCGCACCCTCGCAGCGCTCGCGGTCGCGACCGCCGCGCTTCTCGCTCCCAGTCCGGACGCCACCGCGCAGTCTCCGCGCCGACTCGCCGAGTCGCGCCTGCTCGCCGATGGACCGGAGGCCGCGCGCGACGGCACGCTCGCGCGATATCGCGATGAACTGCGCTCGGCGATCACCGCCGAACTCAAGACCCCGAAGAACGCCGCGCGCTTCTGCGCGACGGACGCGGGCGCGCTCGCGGTCCGGCAATGGGCGCTGCTCTCCCGCGCGGGCGACGCGGTCTGCGCCGATCCGGCCTGCCGCGCGACGCTCGAGTGGATCCTCGCCGACGAGGGTGCGCTCGCGCTCCTCCTCTCTTCGGGTGAACCCTCCGCCGGACGCTGGCCGGATGCGGTCCGATTGCTCGCAGCGCTTACCTCGGAGAAGGAGCGCCGCGAGGGACTCGGACTGCGGCTCGCCGTGGCGACGAGCCTCGTCTTCGCGGAACCCGTCCGCTGGATGGCCGACGGCAGCACGATCGATCCCGCCGCGCGCGTCGCGAACTTCCTCAAGTGGGAATCGGAGGAGCTGCTCGACCCGGGCTTCCGCGAGTTGAGCGCGTGGGAACTCCGCTATGTCGTCGGCAGCTGGTCGAGCGACGCGGACCTCGAGTGGGCGCGCGCCAACATCAAGCAGGAGCTGCGGCGGCGCGACAAGGTCGGCGATGCAGCGTTCATGCTCGCGTACAACCTGCACAACAAGAACGGCGTGAGCGTGCAGGAGGGCGGGAAGTTCTACGACAACAAGCCGATGACGCTCGCGATCATGCTCGAGTACGGCGGCGTCTGCGGCGCGATCTCGCGGTTCGGAAGCTCGATGTGCCAGGCCTTCGGCGTGCCGGCGATGCCGGTCGGCCAGCCGGGGCACTGCGCGTTCATCTGGCAGAAGGAGCCGCACCGGTGGTCGATCAACAACGACATCTCGGGTTGGGCCGAGAGCGGGTGCCACGGCGGGATCTTCATTCCGTGGGGGCATCCGGCGTGGTTCGTTCCCCTGATGCAGGACGCGCAGTCCGACTTCGACGCGTTCGCGCGGGCGGAGGTGCTGCTCGCCGTCGCGGAACTCGCGGCGCCAGGTGATCGCTCGGCGATCGCTGCGGAAGCGTGCAAGGCCTGCCCGTCGCACTTCGGCGCGTGGAAGCGTCGGGTCGAGTCCGCGTCGGCGAGCGAGGCGCGACGCCTCGCGAAGGGTGGCTTCGAGGAGATCGCGACGGCGCTCAAGCGGCAGCCCGTCGCCTTTGCGCAGCTCGTGAACATGCTTCCCGCCGGCGAGGGCAGCGAGTCGAAGCACGCGCGGTCGGTGGCGGCATCGATCGCCTCGATGGCGAAGTCCGGCGCCGACGCGGGGCTGTCGTCGTGGGCGCTGCGGTCGGTGCTCGAGGCGAGCGGGCGTCGGATGGCGGGCGAGGGCGGTGCGCTGCTCGCACGCGGCGACGCCGCGCCTGCCGACAAGTTGCCCGAGGCGAAGGCACGCGAGGTCGTCGATCTCGTGCTCGCATCGGCGGACGCACTCGATGTCGCACCGAAGGGCGCCGCGCATGATGCGTGGCGGCAGGCCATGCGCCGGGCCGTCAGGGGAATCGTCCTCTCGCCGTCGGCGCGGGAGAGCGGGCTTCGCGACCTCGAGCGTGGCATCGTGCTCATCGCGCGGAAGAATCGGCTCGACGACGCGCGCTGGATCGCCGATCGGATCGTCGAATCCGCGAAGGAAGCCGCCGACCCCGAACTCGAGGAGCGCGCGGCACGGCTGCGCGCCGCTCTCGGCTGAATCGGGAGCGGGGCCTCTGGCCGCGTTCCCCCGGGGTCCGGTGCTGCGGCGCCCCCCGAACGACCCCATCAGCGGGCCCGCGCGGATGCAGGCATCTCGGAAGAATCGGCGGCGTTGCGCCTTTCGGTGGAACCGCCCGAAGGTGCGCGGCGGACCGATTCCACCATTGTCGCGAGGCTCCGTTTGACACAGAGTCCCCGCGGCGTGATTCTTCCCATATGCGCACGCTCCTTCATCGACCGCTCCCGCGCCTCGGCCGCTCCCGGCCCGGCTTCACCCTGGTCGAGCTGATGGTGGTCGTTGCGATCATCGTCATCATCCTCGCGTTCCTCATCGTCGCGGCGGACCAGGTCGTGCGCGAGTCGAAGTCGACGGTGTGCCTCTCGAACCAGCGGCAGCTCTATGTCGGCTTCAACCAGTACTACGCGGACAACTCGGGACGCTTCATGGGTGTCGATACCGGGCTGACCAGCTGGGACTGGG
>JBEAQW010000354.1:0-9980 GCA_041163725.1 Planctomycetota bacterium | reverse complement strand
CCAAGGGCCGCGCGCAGAATGTCGCGGTTCGCATGGATCCGGGTCGCCCTCCCGTGCAGGTGAACGCGCGCGTGATCGCCGATCCGCGCTCGAACTCGCTGGTGGTGACCGCGACCCCGGAGAGTCTCCCCGTCATCGAGAAGCTCCTCTCGCAGCTCGAGGATGCGCCCGCGAAGGCACCGGTCGAGTTCCGCATCGTCCCGCTGCAGTACGCGGCGGCCGAGGATGTCTCGCTCACGCTCGGCCGCCTCGTGTCCGAGCGCTCGTCGCCCGGCGTCGAGTCGCCGCGCATCGAGGCCGACGCCACCGAGAACCGCCTCATCATCGCGGCGACCCCGGACCAGTTCCGCACGATCCAGGATGTCGTCAAGGCGATCGATGTGCGTAGCGAGAAGCGGCGCATCACCGAGTTCGTGCCGATCATGAAGGGCAAGGCGCGCGGCATCCAGGAGGCGCTGAGCTACTTCTACGGCGCGGGCGCGCTCGATGCCGACACGCCGTCGAAGCAGGCCGTCCGCGTGATCTGCGACGAGGGCACGAACTCGCTCGTCATCTCCGCCGAGCAGTCCGAGTGGGCGGGCATCCGCGACCTGCTCACGCGACTCGACACCGAGCAGTACGACGGTTCGCGCCAGCTTCGCGTCCTGCCGCTCAAGCACGCCGACGCGCGCAGCGTCGCGCGGGCGATCAACGATGCCTTCGAGGATACGCGGCCGAAGCCGCCGGTCCAGCAGGGCAACCAGCAGAACCAGCAGCTCGTCGTGCAGCAGATCAATCCCGAGGAGTATGTGAGCGCGAGCGCGGACGAGTTCTCGAACAACCTCATCATCGCCGCGAGCCCCGCGAACATGCGGAAGATCGACGCGATCATCGCGCAGCTCGACCTCCCCGACTTCGCACAGCTGCCCGCACCGAGGCTCATCGCGGTCCGCTACGGCAATCCCGAGCAGCTCGCGCGCTCGATCGAGCGCGTGTACGGAAACGACCGCGCCGCGGGCCGCAACAACGGGCTGCGCATCGTGGGCGACGCGACGAGCAACGCGCTCATCGTGCGTGCGAGCGAGGAGGACTTCGCGCGCATCGCGGCGATCGCCGAGGCGCTCCAGCAGCAGGCGACCGAGCAGGGCCTGCAGGTCCAGTTCCTCAGGCTGAAGAGCGCGCCCGCGCCGCGCGTCGCCGCCGCGATCCGCGAGGCGTTCACGCAGCGCGCGCGTCAGGCGGGCCTGTCGCTGTCGATCCAGATCGACACCATCTCGAACGGCCTCGTGATCGCGTCGACGGGACCGATCTTCGACGAGATCAAGGCGCTGGTCGAGCAGCTCGACTCGCTCGCCCCCGACTCGACGAAGGGCATCTTCATCATCGACCTGGTGAACACCTCGCCCGACAGCGCGAAGAAGATCATCGAGGAGATCGGGCTCGACCGGCCCCAGCCGATCGATAGCGTCGCCAAGGTGATCTCCGAGCCGTTGAAGGTCTCGGTCGCCGCGAACCGCAGTGCGCTCGTGATCGTCGCGAATCCCGCCGACCGCGACACGATCCTCTCGCTCGTGAAGTCGATCGACGCCGACCCGCCGCAGGCGGACAGCGTCGTGCGGATCGTCCGCATGAAGAACGCGGCGGCCGCGAGCATCGCGACCACGCTGCGCTCGATGGTCGAGCCGGCTGCCAGCGCGCCCGGCGCGAAGCAGGGCGAGCTTTCCCGCGCGCTGCAGGAGCAGGTGCGCCGGCTGCGCATCACGCCGGACGGCGCGGGAGACGCCGTCGCGCTCGATCTGCAGAAGCCGATCAAGATCCTCGCCGACGCGCAGAGCAACACGCTCATCCTCTCGTCGACCGCCGACAATGTCCGCGCGCTCGAGGAGGCCGCGCAGCTGTTCGACTCGCTGCCCGTCACCGATGCGGCCGTCGTGCGCATCTACCCGCTCGAGAACATCCAGGCGCAGCAGTTCGCGCGCATCGTGCGCGAGCTCTTCCAGCAGGGCAAGGCGGTCGGCAGCCTCACGGGAACGCAGGTGAAGGCGCAGTCCGCGGGAACGACGGGCGAGGCGCTCGCGCAGGAAGTGGCGATCTCGGTCGACGACCGCACGAACACCGTGGTCGTCGCCGGCAAGGAGGAGGCGGTCGCCTTCGTCGAGGTGCTGCGCGACAAGCTCGATTCGGCCGTCGCCGTCGGCTGGCTCGAGCCGCGCATCGTGCGGCTCCAGTACGCCGATGCGCGCGATCTCGCCGACACGCTGATGGCGGTGCTCGTCGAGGGTTCGAAGACGCTTCCCGAAAGCGGCCCGCTGCAGAAGCAGGTCGGCCGGATCCGCATGGCGCGCGCGCCGCGCGGCGATCAGCCCGCGCGTGCGATCGAGAGCGATGTCTTCGTGCCGTTCTCGCAGCTCGTCATCCGACCGGAGCCCGCGACGAACGCGCTCGTCCTCGTCGGCAGCACGCAGAACCTCGAGATCATCGAGGAACTCGTGCGCCAGCTCGATACCGAGGCCGCCGCGCCCGGGTCGGTCGTGCGGATCTTCCCGCTCGAGAACGCGACCGCGGGCCGCATCGGTCCGATGCTCGTCCAGCTCTTCGACCAGCAGGTCGCCGCCAAGGTGATCCGCGCCGAGGACCGCGTGCGCGTGGTCCCCGACGACCGCCTGAACTCGCTCGTCGTGTCGACGAGCCCGCGCTCGTTCGCCGTCGTCGAGGAGATCCTCAAGAACCTCGACCGCAAGGTCGCGCCCGAGTACCGCGAGATCCGCACGATGGATCTCCGCAACGCGAGTGCCCCGAGACTCGCGGCGATCCTCCAGCGTCTGATGGACGCGCGCGTGGAGCGACTCCAGAAGACGCAGCCGCAGACCGCGGACCTCGAGCGCGTCGTCGTCACCGCCGACGAACGCACGAACCAGCTGCTCGTCGCCGCCAGCGCCGATGGCTTCGATGTCATCAAGTCGCTCCTCGCCGACCTCGACACCGAGCGCCTCATGGAGGAGTCGGCGGTCGAGGTGATCCCCGTGCAGAAGGCGAACCTCGACCGGCTGACGGGCGCGATCACGCAGATCCTCAACCGGCGATACGCCGAGCTCTCGCCCGAGGTCGCGAAGCGCGTGAAGCCGCTGGTGATCGCCGATCCACGCACCTCGAGCCTGCTCGTCGCGGGTGGCCCGGAGGACGGCGCGCTCGTGCGGCAGATCGTCACGAAGCTCGACGAGATCCCGGCGAACGCCGCGATCGGAGTCCATGTGCTTCCGCTCGCCGCCGCGCGCGCCGAGACGATCGCGCCGCGGCTCCAGCAGCTGATGCGCGAGCGCGCGAACTCGCTCGGCACCTCCGAGACGCCCGCCGATGCGGTGTCGATCGCGCCCGATGTCGCGTCGAACTCGCTCATCGTCGCGGCGAGCGCGGAGAACTTCGAGGTCGTGAAGGGACTCGTCGACCTCCTCGCGAAGGCCGCGGAGAACCAGCTCGCGGAGAAGCCGTTCGAGGTCATCATGCTCGGCAGGAATTCCGCCGCCGACATGGTGAAGATGCTCGAGGACATGTATGTCACCGAGGAGAACCGCCGTCGTGGCGCGACCATCGTGCAGGTCCGTCCCGATGCGCGCCTGAACGCGGTCGTCGCGAGCGGCCCCGAGGCCGACATCGCCGCGATCCGCCGTCTCGTCGCCCAGCTCGACGGCGCCACGCCGCAGACGGTCGTCGAGATCAAGTACCTCACGCTCAAGGGCGCGAATGTGCAGGAGACCGTCGGCCTCATCCAGTCGGTGCTCTCGGGCAACTCGCTCGCCGGCCGCTCCGGCCAGCAGGCGACGGTGCTCAAGTATCTCCGCCAGCTCGACGGCCAGCCCGTCGGCGAGGGTGCCGAGATGGAGATCTCCGCCGCCACGCGGCAGTCGATCTCGCTCACGCCCGATGTGCGCACGAACACCATCATCGTGCGCGCGCCGCGCGACTCGATGGCGCTCATCGAGCAGATGGTCGCCGACCTCGACGGATCGACCAGCGGCAACCAGAACATCCGCATCTTCAAGCTCGCGAACGCCGACGCCAGCCAGATGGCGCGCATCCTCAAGGAGCTGTTCAACCTCCGGCAGCAGGGCAGCCTGTATGTGCTCAAGCCGCGCGAGGCGGTCGAGATGCCCGACGCCGTCGCCAATGGCGCGCTCGCGACTGGCGGCGTGCAGAACGGGACCCTCGGTTCCGACCTCACGCTCGTTCCGGACGACCGCCAGCAGCTCTCGATCACGGTCGACGACCGAACGAACTCGCTGCTCGTCTCGGGCACGCCCAACTACCTCGAGCTCGTCGAGAATGTCGTCGACGAGCTCGACAAGCAGCAGGCCAACGAGCGCGACACCTTCGCCTACAAGCTGAAGAACGCGACGGCGACCGAGGTCGCGCGCGTCGTCAACGAGTTCGTGAGCGAGGACCAGCGCAAGATCCTCGAGACGCTCTCGGCCGACCAGCTCCCCAGCGCCGCGAAGCTGCTCGAGCGCGAGGTGACCGTCGTCGGCGACCAGAAGTCGAACACGGTGCTCGTCAACGCGAGCCCGCGCTACATGGAGAAGGTGCAGGACATCATCCGCGAGCTCGATGTCGACCCGCCGCAGGTCCTCATCCAGGTGCTGCTTGCGGAGGTCTCGCTCGACAAGACCGAGGCGCTCGGCCCCGAGTTGGGCCGCGCGACGATCGGTGATGTCGGCGTCGCCGCCGGCATGGGCAACCTCCCCGGCATCGGCGGACGCACGGGCAACCAGCTTCTCGGCTCGCTCTTCTCGAACTCGGGTACGCCGAATGTCGCGATCGGCGCGGAGGACTTCGAGCTCCTCATCAACGCGCTCGCCTCGCAGAGCCGCGTGCAGGTGCTCTCCAATCCCTCGGTCATGGTCGAGAACAACTCCGAGGGCTTCATCCAGGTCGGCGAGACGATCCGGCTTCCCTCCGGCGTGAGCTTCTCGAGCGCCGGCCAGCAGTCGAGCGTGACGCCCGAGGACATCGGCATCATCCTCACGGTGAAGCCGTCGATCAATCCCGAGGGCTTCGTCCGCATGCAGATCGAGCCCGAGATCTCACGCCTCTCGCTGCAGACGACGCAGATCTCCGAGAACTTCAACTCACCCGTCGTCACACGCCGCCGCGCGACGACGACCGTGACGGTGAAGGACGGCCAGACCGTCGTCATCGGCGGTCTCATCAGCGATCGCTTCGAGCGCGTCGACCGGAAGGTGCCGCTTCTCGGCGACATTCCGCTCGTGGGTTCGCTGTTCAGGCAGTACCGCGAGAACTCGTCGAAGACCGAGCTCCTCATCGTGCTCACGCCGCATGTCGTGCGGTCGCCGACCGAGAACGCCGGCGGAACGACGGCCACCGGGCTCACCGAGCAGGGCGTCGACAGCCTCTCGCTTCCCGCCTCGCTGCTCGAGCAGATCCGCCGCGGTCAGCTCGAGGGCAAGGGACAGATCGAGGGTGACACGCCCTCGAACGCGCCATCGGAGAAGCAGCGATGACGCGGCGCCTCGCGCCGCTCGCAGCGATCGCCGTGGCGGCGAGCGTCCTCCCGCTCACAGCCTGCCAGACGACGATCACCACCGCCGACGGCGCGCCGCCGGTGCCGAAGCCGGTGCAGGCACAGCCTGCGCCACCCTCGGCCGTTCCGAACGCGATCGCGGTGACCTTCGCGCCGAAGCCGTCCGATTCGAACGGCAATCTCCTTCCCGACACGCTCAACCTGACGGCGTATCTCTTCTCGAGACCGCATCCGTCCCCGGTGTTCGCCGACGGCAGCTTCCACTTCGCGTTCTACCGGCTTGGCGAGGCGGGTTCGTCCTCGCGTCCGGGACCAAGTCCGTTGCGGACCTGGACCTTCGATGCCGCCTCGGTGGACCGCGCGCGATCCGTGTCGCTCGCGGGCCCGTGCCACGAGTTCGTGCTCAGCCTGCTCGACGGCGGGCAGAGCGATGCGCTTCCCGTCGAGTCCGTCGATCTCGTCGCGTGGTTCGAGCCGTCCGATGGCGGCGAGCGCGTCTGGTTGCGCGGCGTGCGCAGCGTGCAGTTCCCGCGTCCTGGCCGGTAAGCCTCGCGGCGCAGGAGAACCGGAAAACGAACACGGCCCGATGCAGGCATCGGGCCGTGTTCGTCTTGGACTGGGGATCCTAGATTCGAACTAGGACAAAGTGAACCAGAATCACTTGTGCTACCGTTACACCAATCCCCAAGAGGGAGCGGCATGGTAGCCATGCCGCCGTAATCTTCAAGTCGGCATACCGAGGGTCGGGCCTGAAAGGTTCGTCGAATTTCGCGTCCGCGCGGGATTATCGCGTTGCGGCGACGGCATTTCCGACGCCTCCGCCGGCCGTTGCGCGCGGCATGAATCGCTCCGCGATCTGGATCGCGTTGAGCGCCGCGCCCTTGCGGATCTGGTCGCCGCAGACGAAGAGCGCCGCGCCGCGGTTTCCGGGCACGCTCGCGTCGAGGCGGATGCGGCCGACGAGCACCTCGTCGCCACCGGCCGCGTCGAGAGGCTCGGGGAAGCGGTTGGCGGCGCGATCGTCGATGATCCGGACACCGGGTGCGGCGGCGAGCAGTGCGCGGATCTCCGCTTCGTCGGTCGCGCGTCCGAACTCGAGATGGATCGCCTCCGCGTGGGCGCGGAGCGTCGGAACGCGCACGCAGGTCGCGGCGATGTGGACCTCATCCGACTCCCACATGCGCCGCGTCTCGGTGAGGAGTTTGCGCTCCTCCTCGTTCGATCCGTCCGCGCCGACCGCCGAGTTGTGGCTGAAGACATTGAAGAGGTACTGGCGTCCGAAGATCGCCGTGTCGAGTGGCGTCCCGTGCGTGAACGCGCGCGCCTGCGACTCGAGTTCCGCCATCGCCGCGGCGCCCGCGCCCGACGCCGCCTGGTAGGTCGAGACCACCATGCGCTCGATGCCAATCGCGCGATGAAGCGGCGTGACCGCGACGAGCGCGATGATCGTGGAGCAGTTCGGATTCGCGATGATCGCGGGGCCGTCGATCGCGTCGAGCGCGTGCGGGTTCACCTCGGGAACGACGAGCGGACACGCGGGATCGGCGCGAAAGGCGCTCGAGTTGTCGACGACGAGCGATCCGGCGTCGCGGAAGCGCGGACCCCACTCCTTGGAGACGGGCTTCCCCGCCGAGAACAGCGCGAGATGCACTCCCTCGACCGAGGCGCCGCTCTCGAGCGACTCGACGGTCACCTCGGTTCCGCGAAACGGCACACGCATGCCCCGCGAGCGGGGCGATGCGAACAGGCGCAGGCGTCCCACGGGGAATCCGCGCGATTCGAGGATCGACAGCATCTCCTGACCGACGGCGCCCGTGGCGCCGACGATGGCAACGACCGGTTCATGTGGCAAGCGCAACATCTCGGGCGGAGATCGTACACGCCACGCGACGGGGTGCGGTGGGCCTATCCTGTCGGACCGATGTCGCCCACGACGAGCACGCGCACCCATGGATCCGAAGTCGTCACCGACGGCGTGCGGATCTCCGTGCGCCCGCTCTACATGGCGATGCAGTCGTCGCCGGAGGATGGTCGCTACCTCTTCAGCTACACCGTGACGATCCGCAACGAGGGATCCGAGCGGATCCGCCTCGCGACCCGGCATTGGATCATCATCGACTCCGACGGAGAGGAACGCACGGTCGAGGGGCCGGGCGTCGTGGGGCAGCATCCCGAACTCGGTCCGGGCGACAGCTTCGAGTACTCGAGCTTCTGTCCGCTGCTGACGCCCTGGGGAACGATGGAAGGCCGCTTCACCTTCGAGCGCGGCGGTCGGAGCTTCGACGCGCGCATCGGCCGGTTCTACCTCGTCGCGCAGTGCGCTTCGCGCAACTGAACGCACCGGCTCCAGTCCGGGCATCCCGTTTCCGAGGAAGGTGTCCTGCGATCACGCGTAGGTCAGGCGCCGCGGCCAGTGGACGAGATTCGCCCGCTCCTTGACGCGCTCGAGGGTCGCCTCGGCGAGCTTGTTCGCCCGCTCGCATCCGGCCTTGAGGATGTCGAGCACGAGGTCGTCGCGTCCCTCGTACTTCGCGCGGCGCTCGCGCATCGGCTCGAGGAGCTCGTTGATCGCCGCGGCGACCTCGAGCTTGATGTGGCCGTCGCCGATGTCGTCGCCCTTCGCGTACCGCTCCTCGAGCTCGCGCACGCGCGCCTCGTCGCGGAGGAAGGTCCGGACATACTGGAACAGGACATTGCTGATGTCGCCCGGCTCGGTCGGGCTCTGCCGCCCGGTGAAGATCTTCTTCACCTTCTTCTCGACCTCCTTCGCGGAGTCGCTGATGAAGATGGCGTTGTTGAGCGACTTCGACATCTTGTTCACGCCGTCGATGCCCGCGAGCCGGCCCACGGCGCCGACATCGGCGCGTGGAATCGGGAACACGCCTCCGAGCTTCGCATGCTCGTGGTCCTCGGCGTGCTCGTCGACGCCGCAGAAGATCTGGTTGAAGCGGCGCGCGACCTCGCGCGTGAGCTCGAGGTGCGGGACCTGGTCCTCGCCCACGGGGACGCCCTCCGGTCGGAAGGCGAGGATGTCCGCGGTCTGGCCGACCGCGTAGAGCGGGAAGCCGAACGAGTAGGTCTCGCCGAGTCCCTTCACCTCGATCTCGGTCTTGAGGGTCGGGTTGCGCATCACGCGGTTGAACGGCAGCAGCATCGCGAAGAGGAAGGTGAGCTCCGCGATCGCGGGCACCTCGCTCTGCAGGAAGATGGTCGTCTTCCCGGGGTCGATGCCCATCGCGAGGTAGTCGCGCACGATGGCGATCGAGTCGCGGCGGATCTCGTCCGACTTCGCCAGCCGCGTCGTGTACGCGTGCATGTTCGCGACGATGAAGTAGCAGTCGTGCGACTCCTGCAGCTCGACGCGGCGCTTCACGCTGCCGACCCAGTGGCCGAGGTGGAGCTGGCCGGTGGGCGTGTCGCCGGTGAGGATGCGGGGCTTTCCGTCGATCGCGTCTTGGGTCGTCATCGTCGTGTCCTGCCCCCGGCGTGGGCGCGCGGGGAACCGAGGATATCGGCTCGCGCCCCCGGCTCAGGCAAGGGCAAGCGCCACATTCGCCGCGTTGAAGAGCCCGTGCAGCACGGCGGGCGCGAGGATTCCGCCCGTCCGCTCGCGCAGGGCGCCGAGCGCGACGCCGAGCGCGAGCAGCATGGCGAGGCCGGCGGGCCGGCCCTCGGGCGGGATCACGCTCCAGTGGATGGCGGTGAAGAGCGCGCCCGAGAGGAGGCACGCGGGCCAAGGCCGGGCGAACGAGCGGATCGTCGGATGGAGGAGGCCGCGCCAGCCCGCCTCCTCGGCGAACGGGACGAGGACCGCCACGTGCGCGAGGGTGAGCGCCGTGAGCAGCGGATTCGCCTCGCGCCGGAGGATCGCGAGCGTCTCGTGCGAGGCCTCGGGAGCGGGGGGCAGGCCGAGCGCGGTCGCGGCCGCGTTCACAGCGAGCGCGAGGGTCGCGACGATCGGCAGCACGAGCGCGAAGCCCACGGCGCCCTCCGCGGCCGCACGTCGCCATGGAAGGGGTGCGCGCGGGCCGGCGGCGAAGAGCGGCGACCGGATCGCGACCACCGCGAGCGCGACCTGCGCGAGATTCATCGCCGCGCCGCGCCCGAGACGCGCGAACGGCGAGTCCGCGGCGTCGGAGGGGATGAAGGCCGCGGCGAGAAGTGCGCCCGCGCTTCCGGCGACGACGAACGCGAGCATCGCGGCGAGGCCGAGCGCAGGATCGCGCGGGGCGGCGCCCGACGGCTCGGAAGGCAACCTGCGCCAGGACGGCCGCGCGGCGAGCGTTGCGAGCGCGGCCACGGCGAGCGTCGCGAGCACCGCCGCCGGAAGCGTCTCCGCGCCGGTGGCGTCGCCGGGCGACATCTCCTGAAGCGCATCGGCCGTCGCGACGATGTTGGGGAGGCGGATACAGTGCATCGGCGCGTCCGCGGACGCGCGGACGCGAGGTTTATACGGCATGCAGGC
>JBEAQW010000353.1:0-6156 GCA_041163725.1 Planctomycetota bacterium | reverse complement strand
GCGGACGAGGGGATCGTCTCGGCCAGCGCCTCGATGACGGTCGGCCGGATCGACTCGGGAAGAGCGTCGCAGCACGCTTCAAGCGCGCGGGCGACCGCGAGCCGCGCCTGCGACCGGACTTCACCAGGCTCCTCGCGCCGACATGCCTCGTAGAGCGTGCGGACCTGCGCCTCGAGAAGCCGCGCGGTCTCGAGCAGTTCGCGCGCGGCGAGCCGCGTCGTGTCACCCTCCGCTCGGCGCTCGAGGAGCTGGATCCGGCCGAGCAGCGCGAACAGCACATTGTTGAGGTCATGTACGAGCAGTCCGCCGAGCTGGCGGAGCCGGTCCGACTCTTCACGGTCGCGAAGCGCGTGCGCCGCGCGGACCGCATCGGAGTGATCGCCGCGTGTATCGCTCATGCATCCCATTGAAACCGAAACGCCGCCGCAGGGCTCCGGGGCACCGGGGCCCGATGCCATTGAAAATGGCCGCGAAGCCGTGAAAAAGACAGGACGGCGGAGCGAGCTCCGCCGTCCTGCGCTTCAGATGCCTCGTGTAGGGGTTGAACCTACGACCCGCTGATTAAGAGTCAGCTGCTCTGCCAACTGAGCTAACGAGGCTTTGAGGGGGAGAAGTCTAGCCGATTCCCGGGAACCGTCAAGTCGCCCCCGCGCAGAGTGCCCCTCGGGACGGCGATTACCGCCGCCTCGCTACGCGTCCGGCTTCTTTCCATGGCACTGACGGTACTTGAGACCGCTGCCGCAGGGGCAGGGCTCATTGCGTCCGACGACGGAAATCGACGACGGATCGACGGGTGACTGCGTGCTTGGAGCCGGCGCAGCGGGGGCCGCGACCGCAGGCCGCGGCGTGGCTTCCGGCGCAAGCGTCGCCTGCGCGCCACCTTGCTGCGACGCCTGTGCCGCAACCTGCGCGGACATCGGCGGACGGGCCGCCGCGCGCGGTGCCTGCGCCGCGAGGCGTCCGCGGAACGCGATGTCCGTGACGCGGTCGCGGATCGTCTCCTGCATCTCGTTGAACACGCGCGCGCTCTCGCGCTTGAACTCGATGCGGGGGTCCTTCTGGCTGAACGCGCGGAAACCGATCGCATCGCGGATCTGATCCATCGAGTGCAGGTTGTCCTTCCATGCGTTGTCGAGGATCTGGAGCAGGATCCAGCGCTCGAACTGCGTGAGCTCGAGGCGGACGAGATCGGCCACCTTCGTGCGGACGAGCGCCTCGGGATCAGCCGTCGCCTCGTCGCGCTCGCTCTCCGAGAGGCGCACCAGGCATTCCTCGGCGAACCACTGTGCGATCGAGTCGGCGTCGCGTCCGCGCGCGAGGCAGGACTGCACGCGTGCCTCGATGTCGGCGGGCCCGATCGCCTGCGCGCGCTCGACGAGCATGCGGCGAAGCTCGTTCGGATCGTTCGACGGCAGTTCCTTCGCGTTCCACTCGAGGCCGTAGCGCGCCTTCACGAAACGGCAGAACTGCTCGAGCGCACCGGCCGGATCCTGCGCGAGGGCGGCGTTGGTCGACTCGATGGCGAAGTCGATCTGGTACGCGGCCTCGCGGTCGCGGTAGATCTCCCGCGCCTTTCCGGCGAGCTTGTCCGCGGCCTCGGCCGGAGTCGTCGCGCCGACGAAGATGGCGTCGTCGAAGTTGGCGCCGAACTTGCGGTTCGCCCAGTGCGCGAGCTGCGTCGCACCGAAGTTCGGGACGAGGAATGCCGCGATCGGCGACAGATCGATCTCCGCGAACTTCGTGATCGCCGCCTTCTGCACGCGGTCGATCGCGGCCTCGCGGCCGGACGAGCGGATTCCCGCGGGGGTGAGTTCGGCGCCGTAGTTGGCGCGCGCCCATGTGGCGAAGCCCTCGGCGTCCCACTCCTCGGGCTCGAGTTCGGTCGGCAGGCACTCGCCCGCGGTCGCGCGGATCGCCTCCTGCGCCTCCTCGGCCGCATCGATGCGGATGAGCTTCTCGACCTCCTCGAGGTCCTTCTTCAGGAAGCGCTCCGGCTCGATCGAGACGCCGCAGTTCTCGCGGACCCATTCGGCGAGCGTGTTCGGCACATGGAGCTTGCCGAGGAAGTCCTCCGAGGCCTTGTCGATCGAGTCCTCCACATGGCGGAGGATCGAGTCGCGGACGCCGCGCGACTCGACGATCGGCTGCCGCATGCCGTAGAACGCGCGGCGCTGGTGCTCCATCGGCTCATCGAACTCGAGGATGTTCTTGCGCATCTGGAAGTTGCGCTCCTCGACCTTGCGCTGCGCCTTCTCGATCGAGCGCGTCAGCATGCCGGCCTCGAGGTCGTCGCCCTCCT
The DNA here is from genome assembly GCA_041163725.1 of Planctomycetota bacterium. Lineage (GTDB taxonomy): Bacteria > Planctomycetota > Phycisphaerae > Phycisphaerales > SM1A02 > QWPT01. The sequence goes on along the minus strand of JBEAQW010000353.1, from coordinate 3,857 downwards.
TCATGCCGAGCTTCGAGAGCGCGGCCAGCATGGCCTTGCCCGCGAAGAGCTTCATGAGGTCGTCCTCCATCGAGAGGAAGAAGCGGCTCGAGCCGTTGTCGCCCTGTCGGCCCGCGCGGCCTCGCAGCTGGTTGTCGATGCGGCGGCTCTCATGCCGCTCGGTGCCCACGATGTGCAGGCCGCCCATCTCCTCGACGCTGCGCCACATCGCGAGGCGGTGGATCGGCGGATAGCCGATCGAGTCGAGGATCTCGACGAGCTGGTCGACCTGGAGCGCGTCGGCCTTCTTCTCGCTGATCTTCGCGCGCTCGACCGCCCACTTGCGCAGGAGCATGAGCCGGAGCTGCGGCGCGTCGACGCCGCGGGTCACATCCTGACCGAAGGTGCGCGTCGCGAGATGGCGGTAGCAGAGGCCGACGATCTCGTCGTCGGACATCTCCGCGCGCGCCTCCTTCGGCGCGACATTGCGTCGCTTCCAGTGCTCGAGCAGGTCCTCGCGCGCGATCGAACGCAGCTTGATGTCGGTGCCGCGGCCCGCCATGTTGGTGGCGATCATCACGCCGCCGAGCGTACCCGCGCCGAGCACGATCTCCGCCTCGCGCTCGTGCTGCTTGGCGTTCAGCACCTCGTGCCTGATCTGGTGCTTGGCCGCGAGCATGCGTGCGACCATCTCGCTCTTCTCGACGCTGGTGGTGCCGACGAGGACGGGGCGGCCGACATCGTGGAGGAGCTTGATCTCCTCCACGATCGCGTTCCACTTGTCCTTCTGCGAGATGTAGACGCGATCCTCGAAGTCGTTGCGCGCGATGGGCAGGTTCGTCGGGATCGACACGACATCGAGGCTGTAGATCTCGTGGAACTCCGTCGCCTCGGTATCGGCGGTGCCGGTCATGCCCGACAGCCGCTGGTACAGCTTGAAGTAGTTCTGGATCGTGATGGTCGCCATCGTCTGCGTCTCTTCCTTGATCCGCACCTTCTCCTTGGCCTCGACGGCCTGGTGGAGTCCGTCGGACCACTGGCGGCCGACCATCTTGCGGCCGGTGTTCTGGTCGACGATCACGACGCCGGACTGTCCCTGCTCGTCGGGCGCCACGACATAGTCGCGATCGCGCTGGTACACGGTGTGCGCGCGCACCGACTGCTCCACGAGGTGGGGGAGGTCGATGTTGTCGCCGACATAGAAGCTGCCGACCGTCGCGTCGATCGTCTTGGCGTAGCGCTGCGCCTCCTCCACGCCGTCGTGGGTGAGCGAGGCCTGCTTCTTGTCGAGCTCGACCTCGAAGAACTGCTTGAAGCGGTCACGGCGCGCCTCGGCGGTGGCGAGCTCCTTGCGCGCCTCCTCCATCGCGGCCTTGATCTCGGGGATGCGCGCCTTGTCCCGCGCGTTGCGGATGTCGCCCTCCGACGCGGCGATGCGCTCGCGGAAGCGCTGGCACTCCTCGTCGGCGTTCTTCCAGTCGCTCTGGCGCTGGACGAGGTGACGCGCGATCTGGTCGGCGAGGTCGTAGCGGGGCTGCGATGCGTGCGCAGGGCCCGAGATGATGAGCGGCGTGCGCGCCTCGTCGATCAGGATCGAGTCGACCTCGTCGACGATCGCGAATCCGCGCGACTTCTGGAGCTGCTCCTCCGGCCGCGTCTTCATGTTGTCGCGGAGGTAGTCGAAGCCGAACTCGCTGGTGGTGCCGTAGACGACATCGCACGAGTAGGCGGCCTTCTTCTCCTCGTGGCCCTGCATGTGCTGCGGGTGGATCGCGCCGACGGTGAGGCCGAGCGCGCGGAAGAACGGGAAGGTCCAGTCGCGGTCGCGCTGCACGAGGTAGTCGTTCACGGTGACGACATGCACCTGCTTCTTCTCGCACGCGGCGAGGTAGCAGGCGAGCGGGCCGACGATGGTCTTGCCTTCGCCGGTCTTCATCTCGGCGATCTTGCCCTCGGCGAGCACGATGCCGCCGATGAGCTGGACATCGAACGGCCGCGCGCGGAAGGGCGGGCGGCTCTGGGGGTAGATGGTGCGGACCGCGTCGTAGATCTCGTTCGGGATGTCGACGAACTGCCAGCCCTCCATCATGCCGACGCAGCCGGTGAGGTCCCCCTCGGGCATGCGCGGCTCGGTGGCCCGCATGGCCGCGACGGTCTGGTCGTAGAGCGGCCTGACCTCGGCCGGCAGCAGCGACGGATCGAAGCGGTCGTTCGCATCGACGACGCCGTCGGCGTTGAGGTCGGCGTTCCGCGCGGGGTTGAAGATGCTGCGGATGCCGACGCCGCGGTCCATCGCCTCGCGCGCGACGGCGAAGATCTCGGGGATCATCGCGTAGGGCTTCTCGCCCCCGGCGATGCGCGTGCGGAACTCGTCGGTCTTCGCGCGCAGCTGCGCGTCGGTCAGTCGACGGACCTCCGGCTCGAGCGCGTTCGCCGCGTCGACGATCTTGGTGTAGCGCTTGACATCGCGCTGGTTCTTGGTGCCCATGGTCATGCGCACGAACCAGTCGATGACGGGAATACCCTTGAGGAGCTGACTCATATGTGTCTCTTTCGTCTGCGGGCGGCGGTGCCGACGCCGCGAAGGGTCGATGGCTCGCACCGACCGCGGTGTTTCGATCAAGTTGGATTCGATGAGGGGACCTGCGCTGCGATTCAGCAGGCGGTCGGCGGCGGCAGCGCGGTCGTCCGCAGGAGCGATGCTCCGCTCGCGCGCGAGGCGTCGAGGCGCGCGCGACGCTGTGCGCGCTGTTCAGGCCGGTCGGCAGTGAGGACTCGGGCGGTCCCGCAGACGCGTGCGGTCAGGTGCGTCGCACCGTAGTCCGCATCGTGCGCGCCTGTCGGCGCGGCATGCTCCGAGATCGAGACGAGCCGCAGTCCGCCGATGAGCGTCTGTACCTCGCTGCGTCGGGTGCGCTCGCCGCCATCGGAGTCGAGCGACCCCGACAACGCGGCCAACATCGCCACGAGAATGGCGGCGGTCAGTCGCAGGTGGGGGTTGGAACGCAGCTTGGGGGGCATTCGTGGAGTGCCGGCGGTGTGCCGACGGCGACCCGCAAGGGTAGCACACATCGGCCGCACACATCGGTCGGACACATCGGCTTTCGGCTTGTGATTCGCCACGCAGGTCCGCGCATGGGGCGCGAAAGGGGGCCTTCACGGTAGCCTTCCCGCCGCGGCGCGTCGTTTCTGCCTGCGATCTCGGACGCTGCGGGCGCGTCGCCCGCTCTGACGGACCCTTCCTTCGGCTTCGGCGGCCCGCCGCGCGGTTCCGCCCCGACCATCATGCACGACGACCTCCGATCGATCCTCGCCGACTGCTGGCGCGAACTCGCAGACGCCACCGCCGATCGTCGTCACGGGTTCCATGTGCCGGCGCTCTGCACCATCGGTGTCGACGGCGCGCCCGTCGCGCGCTCGGTGGTGCTCCGACGGATCGACGCCGATGCGTGCGCCATCCAGTGCCACACCGACGCGCGGAGTGCCAAGGTCGCCGAGATCGAACGCGACGCACGCGTGACCTGGCTCTTCTACGCGCCCGAGCGGAAGCTGCAACTGCGGATCGCGGCCGAGGCCCGGTTCATCGCCGTCGGCCCGCGCGTCGATGACGCGTGGGCGGCCAGCACGCTCCCGAGCCGACGCTGCTATCTCGCGCCGCGCGCGCCCGGCAGCCTGTGCGGCGCACCTTCGGCGAATCTGCCCGAGGGCGTCCTCGACCGCAGGCCGACCGAGGAGGAGACCGTCGCCGGGCGTGCGAACTTCGGCATCGTGCTCACCCACGCGCGGTCGATCGACTGGCTCCATCTCGCGAGCGAGGGGCATCGTCGCGCGCGTTTCGTACGCAGCGAGCAGGGTGGATGGAGCGGAAGCTGGATCGA
>JBEAQW010000352.1:0-10668 GCA_041163725.1 Planctomycetota bacterium | reverse complement strand
TTGAAGAGCCACGCCTCGCTGTCCATCCGCAGGCCGCCCTTCTGCTTTCGCGCACCGTGGCACTCGAAGCAGTGCGACTCGAGAACGGGCCGGACCTTCTCGATGAAGAAGCGGTCGTTCGCGGAGAGTTCGATGGTCTCGACCTCGCGCGGGGCCTCCTCGCGAACCGAGGGCGGGAACAGCAGCTCTGTCAGATATCCCTTGCCGTGCACGAGGTCGCCACCGAGGTGGCCCGTGACGCTCATCGCGATCGCGCCCGCGAGCGCGGCCCAGCGGAATGTCCCGAGCGCCGCCTGCGTGCCTGCCGCCGCGGTCCGCGCCTGTGCGGCGAGCAGCTGGCACCACCAAGCGAGCACGACGAAGCCGATGGCCGTCGCAGTCCCGATCCACCGGTGGAGTTGCAGCGTCTTGTCGGTGCTGTTGCCGTGCTCGTACGCGGCGTTCACCCAGCCGGTGGCCGTCGAGGCGAGGGCCGAGATGGCTGCGATCCAGAGCAGCGGAAGGGTCAGGGGCGACAGGCCGTCGCGTCGGCTGAGGCTTCGCCACCACTCGATTCCGACCGCCACCAGTCCAAGCCCGATCGGGAAGTGGACGAGCAGCGGATGCAGCCGTCCGCCCGCCCTGCCGAGCTGCACGCCCGACTCGGCGAGCACGGGGGCGAGCAGATCGAGGCACGGGAGATCGAGGATCGGCAGCATTGGTCCGAAATGTACTTGACCCTTCGTTCATGCGAAAGCGTGGTCGCGGGACGAACCACGGCCCGCGGCGGCAAAAAGCAGAACGCCGGGCTCTTTCCGCCAGTGCCCGGCGCTGCTTGCACAGAGTCGTCGCAGCGCGACGACAGAGACCTTCTCCACGTTTCACGGTCCGTCTGTGTCCGGCCATGCCACGTCCGCGTTGTTCGGGCATCACAAATGACAAAGGGCCCCGGATCCGTGGCAGGCCGTCGACGAACGACGATCCCGCGCTGATCCAGCGCCCTCTTCTTCGTGATGCCCTCCGGGGCACCGTTCACGAGGCGACAGCGAGTGGCACCTCTGAACTTCTCCGCCCTGCTCCTCTCGGAGCACCCACAAGATGCCCCAGACGCGGAGCATGTCAAGCGCGCCGCGCGTAAATAGCGCAATCAAATGCACTTAGGCGTCCGACGCCCCATCCGGAGATTACGAGACTCCGACCGCCTCGGCGTCGCGATCCGACAGCATTCCACCATCCGACCGCAGGCGGACCGTGCCATCGCGCCGCCAGCTGCGCTCGCACCTCGGCTCCTCGCGGAGGTCGACGACCTCCACGGCGCTCTGGTCCTTCGCCATGACAACCCGCGACACGCCGAAGAGATCGGGGAGATCCGGCAGGAAGTCCTCGAGGTGATGGTGCGACGCAGGCAGCATCACGCCTGCATCGAGCGGGTTCTCGATGCCGCGCGACTTCGCCTTCTCGAGCTCACCCTTGACGATCTCGCGCAGCGCGAGGACCTCGGGCCAACGCGGATCCGCGGTGAACGCGAGCGTCCGGAAGCGCTCGAGCTGGATGCACGCATCGTCGCCACGCAGCACGCGGAAGGCCTCGTCGGCCGTGTGCGGCAGGAACGCGGCGAGCATGCGGCAGAGCGCGTCGCAGGTCACGAACATCGCCGCCTGCGCAGCGCGACGCCGCGATGAGCCACGGGCATCGCAATAGAGGCGGTCCTTCGTTGCGGCGCAGTAGACCGCCGAGAGCGTGTCGTTGCAGAGGTGGTAGATCGCCTGCTGCGCCTCGCGGAACGCGCAGCGCGCGACGGCCGTGCGCACGGCCTCCTGCGTCGAGGCGACCTGCGCGAGCACCCACGACTCGAGGCTCGTGTGCGAGATGCCTTCGAGGACCGACTCGACCTCGCCCGCATCGAAGCCGTCGAGGTTGGACAGCAGGTAGCGGATCGTGTTGCGCACCTTGCGGTAGCTCTCGCCCGCGACCTTGAAGAACTCGGTGTCGGCGCGGATGTCGTTCTCGTAGTCGACGCCCGCGACCCACCAGCGGCACACATCGGCGCCGAACTCCTTGAGCAGCGCCTCGACATCGATCGTGTTCCCGATCGACTTCGACATCTTGCGCCCGTCCTTGTCGACGATGAAGCCGTGCGTGACGAGCCGCTTGAACGGCGCCTGGCCCGTCGCGCCGACGGCGGGCAGCAGCGACAACTGGAACCAGCCGCGGTGCTGGTCGCTGCCCTCGAGGTACATCTCCGCCGGATACCCGATCCCGCGCGCGCGGAGCACGGAGTTCCACGAGCTGCCGGCCTCGAACCACACATCGAAGATGTCGTAGAGCTTCACCAGCGCCGCGGTATCGAGGCCCTTGGGCGCATGCGGATCCTTCGCGGCGTCGTAGTGGGAGAGGAGTTCCGCAGGCGACTCCTGGAACCACGCATCGCTGCCCTTCTCCGCGAAGCGCGCGGCGACCGCGCGCACGCTCGCGCTCGTGAGGAAGGTCGAACCGTCGGGCATGCGGAACGCGGGAATCGGCAGTCCCCACGAACGCTGGCGCGAGATGCACCAGTCCGGGCGCGCCTCGATCATGCCGCGCATGCGGTTGCGCCCCCACTCGGGCGTGAAGCCGACCTCCTTCTCGATCGCCTGGAGCGCGCGCTGCCGGAGCGACTTCCCGTCGCGCTTCATCGCGACATCGACGCCCACGAACCACTGCTCGGTCGCGCGGAAGATCACGGGCGTCTTGGAACGCCAGTCGTGCGGATACGAGTGCATGAACTTGTGGTCGTAGTACAGGTGCCCGCTTGCGCGGAGATGCTCGGCGACCTCGGCGTTGGCGGTCCAGATCGACTTGCCGCGCAGCCACTCGGGGACGGTGTCGTCGTAGGTGCCGTCCTCCCGCACGGGGCAGTAGGCGGGCAGGCCTTCCTTGAGGCCGGTGCGGTAGTCGTCCACGCCATGGCCGGGTGCGGTGTGCACGAGGCCGGTGCCATCCTCGAGCGTCACATAGTCCGCCGACACGACGCGACCGGTCCGGCCGCAGAACGGATGGCGGTACTCGAGTCCGACGAGCTTCGCGCCATCGCACTCGGCGCGCACCACGATCTTCTCGGCGCCGGCCTTCTTCGTCACGGCCGCGACGAGATCGCTCGCCATGATCGTGGTGTTCCCGTCGACCTCGACGAGGGCGTAGCGGTAGCGCTCGTGCACCGCGATCGCGAGGTTCGCGGGAAGCGTCCACGGCGTGGTGGTCCAGATCATGAAGCTCGGCGTCACATCGAGGAAGCGCGATTCGTCGATCTCCTCCTCGCCGTCCGCCTCGGCGGCGGGCATCTCCGCGAGAAGGCCGAACGCGGCCGCCACCTTCGCGCGGTCGGCCGCCTCGAAGTCGACGTACACCGACAGGTCCTCGCGATCCTCGTACTCGAGCTCCGCCTCGGCGAGCGCCGTCTTGTTGGCGATCGACCAGTGGACCGGCTTGAGCGCGCGGACGACCACGCCCTGGTCGATCAGGTCGGCGAACACCTCCAGCGTGCGCGCCTCGTAGGCCGGCTGCAGCGTGAAGTACGGATCGTCGTACTCGGCGAGGGTGAGCAGTCGCTTCATCTGCTCGGCCTGCAGTCCGATGAACTTGGTCGCAGCGGCGGCGCACTCCCGGCGGATCGCCATGTGGCGCTGCTCGGGGGTGAGCGTCTCGAGCTTCGCAGCCTTGCCCTTCGCATGGAGCTCGGTCATGACCTTGTGCTCGATGGGAAGTCCGTGCGTGTCCCATCCGGGAACGAAGCGGACGCGCCAGCCCTCCATGAGCGCACCGCGCACCACGAAGTCCTTGAGCACCTTGTTCAGCATGTGCCCCATGTGGATCGGACCGTTGGCGTAGGGCGGCCCGTCGTGGAACACGAACGGATCCGCACCCTCGCGCGCCGACTGCAGCCGGTTGAAGAGATGCGAGTCGGCCCAGCGCTTCATGGACTGCGGCTCGGCCTGGATCAGGTTCGCCTTCATCGCGAACGAGGTCTTGGGCAGGTTGAGCGAGTCCTTGTAGTTGGGCTTCTGCTGGCTGGGCTGGGCGTCGGACATGCCTGGATTCCTTTCCGCATGCGTGCGGGAAGCGAGAGGATACACGCCATGCGCGGAGGCGGAGACTGCAGGGTTTTCCGCGATTCCGCCGATTTCCCGCCCATGGACGACAGTGCGGCCTCGCTCATCGGCACGGAGCCGTTCGTGCTCGCGGAGGACCTGCCCTCGGGGCGGGTGCTCGTGCGCGACGCGACGGTGTCCGCGGACACGGGACGCGCGCTCGCGCCGGCGCTCGAGGATGCGCTCGCGCGCCACGCCCGAGCCGCCGTGGTCGGGGCGAAGCGCGTGCGCACCGACTCGATCGCCGCGCATGGCTGCTTCGTGCTCCACCCCAAGGGATTCGTCCGCAACGGCCGCGGTGCGCCACGCGACGCGGAGCGCTTCGACGCGGAGACCGATGCGATCGACGCCGGCGTCGCCGTGTTCTCGCGCGAGGCATTCGAATCGGCGCGCGGCGCCGCGATCTGCGATCCGCGCACGGGCTACGGGGCGCTCGCCCTCCTCGCGCTCTCCCTCGAGGTGCGACGGCGCGGCGGCGGGCGCGTGATCTCGGCCGCGGCGGCGGAGTGTCCCGAGGACTCCGGTTTCGACGCACTCTTCGCGACGCGCGGCCTCGACTGCGAGATCGCCCGATCGCACTTCCGAGCCCACTTCCACTTCGATATCGACGGGTGCGATCTCGAATCCGTCGCCGGTGCCGAAGGGCTGGCGGCCCTCCGGTGGAACGCGCCGATCTGGGGGGCGCCGCAGGGGTTCCTCAAGTACGACGAGCGCGGCGCGTACCACTGGAACCAGTATGCGACCCACGACCCCTACCGGCGAAGGGCGGACGCGATCGTCTCGTTCCTGGTGACGAACCTCCCGAAGGGCGATGCGCCGATCATCGATGTCGGCGCGGGCGACGCGCTCTTCGCGGGACTCGTCGCGCGGCACGATGCGCGCGTGGTCGCCGTCGATCCCGAGCCCCGCGCGGTCGAGTGCGCGCAGCGTGCGGTCGCGGAGGCCGGCCTCGCGGCGCGCGTGTCGTGCGTCGCGGGACATGCGGAGTCGCTGCCGTTCGGGGACGGATCGTTCCGCGGAGCGATGCTCCTCGATGTCGTCGAGCACCTCCGGAACCCGGTGCGTGCGCTCCGCGAGATCCGACGCATGCTTCTTCCGGGCGGCATGCTGCTCACGGTCACCCCGAGCTGGCGCTACGGCCATCGGAACGACCCGATCTACCACCTCGACGAATACCGCGAGGAGGAACTCGTGCGCCAGCTGAAGGCATGCGGGTTCGCCATCGCCGGAACCGCCCGGATCCGCGGCGCGTACGACGACCTCGTGGTGCTCGCGCAACGGATGGACTAGCCGTCCGCCACGGGCCGCGCGCACATCACGGATGCTCGCCGGGCTTCACGGTCTCGTCGAGGTACTTCTGGAACTCGCCCATCTTGTACGAGACGAAGCAGAGCGCGTGATGCAGCGCGAAGTACTCGGGGTCGGTCATGTCCTTGTCCACATCCGACCTCAGGCGGTTGAGTTCCGCGATGACGACTTCAGCCTTGACCTTCATGGCGCGCTCCTTCAGTGGACATGGTTCGGATCGGAGTGATCGTGGTCGTGGTCGTGGTCGTCACCGTGATCGTGGTCGTGGTCATGATCCTGCGCATCCGCCCCGCCCGCCGGCTTCGTGGGGTTGACGAGACCATGCGAGTGGTCATGGTCATGCGAGTGATCGTGCGCATGGTTGTGCTCGTGCGACTGCGCGACCGCGGACTCGATGCGCGCGATCGACGCGGCCAGCGCGAGACCGACCAGAAGCGCCGCCGACAGTCCGACGCGATCGTGCCGGTGGAACTGGAGCTCGGGCAGCAGATCGCTGGTCGCGATGCAGATGAAGGTGCCGGCGCTGAAGGCGAGCGCATACGGCAGGATCTCCGCTCCGTTCTGCGACACACCGAGCCAGAGCATCGCGGCCCCGATCGGCACGACGAGGGCGAACAGCGCGTTCACCGCATGCGCGAATCCCGCGGGGCGCCCCGCGGCGCGGACGAGCGTGGTGATCGTGAGTCCGTCGAACGGCTTGTGCAGCAGGATCACGATGAAGGTCGAGAGCCCCGCAAGCACGCCGGTCTCGCCATGCGCCGCGGCGGCGAGGACCGCCGCGGACAGCGCGACGCCCTCGAGGATGCTGTGGAGGGTGAGGCCGATCGCCGCTCCGATCCAACCGAGTTCGCTGACGCCACCGCGCTTTCGGTCGTGGGTGTGTCCGTGCGCGTGGCCGTGGGAATGCCGCTTCCGCCCGTCGGCGCCCTGCTCCGCCGCGTGCCCGTCGCAACCGTCCGTGCAGCAGTCGTGGTGCCCCGCCTGCTCCGGCGACTCATGCTGGTGGAAGTGGAAGAACCGCTCGAGCAGGAACATCGCCACGAAGCCGAGGACGACCGACAGGACGACACCATCGAGCGACGCGTGCAGCGCACCGTGGCTCGTCGCCGCACCCGAGGACTCGAGCGCGATGATGATCGCATGCGGCAGAAGGTGCATCACGCCGACACCGAGCATCGTGCCGCCGACGAAGCTCAGGGCGAACTGGAGTCGCCGGTGGCTCAGGCGGAGGTTGGCGGCGAGCCCCCCGCCGACGAGCGAGGCGACGCCGACCGCGGCGCAGTAAACGACGATCTGCCATCCGGGCGAGAGCCCCCCGGCGGCGGCGACGGTGTCCGACACGAGGCCTCCGGCCGCGGCCTGCGCCGCGGGCTCGGAAGCCGCCGTCTGAGCGAGGAGGAGATTCAGCATCGGGGGGGAGAGGATAGCGGACGAATCGCCTCGGATTGCTTTGGGCGGGCAGGGTCTTGGCAGCCGCAGGGCGACCTGCTATCCTTCCCGTCCTCCCAGGGGTGGTAGCTCAATTGGGAGAGCGCCTCGGTCGCATCGAGGAGGTTGTGAGTTCGATCCTCATCCACTCCACTCAGGCTACAGGGCCCGCTTCGGCGGGCCCTGTGCGCTTTTCAGCCGATCCCCTCGCCGATTTCTCAGCCGATCCCTCGATCCGCACCACCCAAGGCGGCGGTCGGCGAACGGGGTGCGAGATCGACCGCCGTGCGGTTATTCTCGGCAGGCCGTGAGTTCCCCCGCCGCACCAGCTTCGCGCGATGTGTCCTGGGCAGACCCCGCCCTGAACCCGCACTTCGCGACGCCCGCGATGCGCCAGTACGCGAAGGCGAAGAAGGATCACCCCGAGTGCATCCTCTTCTTCCGCATGGGGGACTTCTACGAGATGTTCGACCGCGATGCGGTCCTCGCGCACAAGCTGCTGTCGATCACCCTGACCGAGCGGACGAAGGGGCTGCCGATGGCAGGCGTGCCGTTCCACTCGGCCGAGGGCTACATCCGCCGGCTCGTCGCGATGGGCCACCGCGTGGCGGTGTGCGAGCAGACGCAGGACCCGAAGGATGCGAAGGGCGTCGTCGAGCGCGCGGTGACGCGCGTGCTGACGCCCGGCACGCTCGTCGACGAGACGCTGCTCGAGGCGGGTGCTGCGAACCGCGTCGCGGCCGTCGCGATCGACGGCGCGGAGGCGCACATCGCGTCGATCGAGATCTCGACGGGCGCGTTCACCGTGCTGTCCTGCCCCGTGGGCCTCCTCGGCGACGAACTCGCGCGGATCTCGCCGAGCGAACTCGTGCACGCGGAGGAACGCGACGGCTCGGTGCACCCCGAGATCACGCGGCTCGGCGCGCGCGGCATCGCGCTGACCGCGCGGGCGGGCTGGTACTTCCGGGCGGAGGATGCGTTCGAGGCGATCACCGCGCAGTTCGGGGTGCGGAGCCTCGAGGGCTTCGGCTTCGCGCGCGGCGAACCCTCGATCGCGGCGGCGGGCGCGATCCTCCGGTACGCGCTCGAGACGCAGGCGACCGCCGACGCCTCGGGAGGGATCCCGCACCTCTCCCCGCCGCGCCGACTCGCGCGGGGCGCGTTCCTCGCCGTCGACGCCACGACGCTCCGTGCACTCGAGATCGAGCGCACGCTCCGCACCGGCGCGACGGAGGGCAGCCTCCTCTCGATCTTCGACGCGGCGAGCACGCCCATGGGGCGTCGGCTCGTGCGCGACTGGCTCTGCTATCCGCTCGCCGAGCAGGCCGCGATCGACGCGCGGCTCGACCGTGTCGCCGCGCTCGCAGCCGACGAGCGATTCGCCGATGCGGTCACCGCGCATCTCTCGACCCTGCAGGATGTCGCCCGCATCGCCGGCCGCGCCGCGCTCGGGCGTGCGACGCCGCGCGACTTCCTCGCCCTCGCGCGATCGCTCGCCACGGTCGGCCCGCTCGGCGAGACGCTCGCGCCGAGCGCCGCGTTCACCGTCGACTGCGGCGAACTCGCGCGCATCGCCCCGCTGCTCGCGCCGCTGACCGCCACGCTCGCACGCGCCATCAAGTCCGACGCCCCGACGCACCTGCGCGAAGGCGGCGTGTTCGCCGATGGCTTCGACCTCGAGCTCGACGAGACGAGGCTCCTGCAGCGAGACGCGAACGCGTGGCTCGCGCGGTACCAGGAGTCGCTGATCGAGTCGACCGGGATCCCGTCGCTCAAGGTCGGATTCAACTCCGTCTTCGGCTACTACATCGAGCTTTCCGCCGCGAACGCGGCGAAGGCGCCGGAGACCTTCACCCGCAAGCAGACGCTCCGCAACGCCGAGCGCTACATCACGCCCGAGCTCAAGGAGTTCGAGGAGAAGGTGCTGCGCGCCGAAGCGAACGGAATCGCGCGCGAGAAGGAGCTCTGGACGCGACTGCTCGGCGAGGTCGCCCAGCACATCCGCGAGATCGTCGCGTTCGGCGAGCGTGCGGCGGAACTCGACGCGCTCGCGTGCCTCGCGTCGGTCGCGCGACGGCAGCGCTGGACGCGCCCGACGATGACCGGACGGCGCGGCATCTCGATCGAAGGCGGACGCCATCCCGTCCTCGACCGGACGCTCGCGTCGAGCTTCGTGCCGAACGACACCGCGCTCGGCGGCGCCGCCGATGCACCGACGCTCGCCCTCATCACAGGCCCCAACATGGCGGGCAAGAGCACCTACATCCGCCAGGTGGCGCTGATCGCGCTGCTCGCGCATGTCGGTTCGTTCGTGCCCGCGGCCAAGGCGGAGGTCGGCGTGCTCGACGCGATCCTCACGCGGATCGGCAGCGCCGACGAGATCCACTCCGGCCAGTCGACCTTCATGGTCGAGATGACGGAGACCGCGAACATCCTGCACCACGCGAGCGATCGGAGCCTGGTGATCCTCGACGAGATCGGCCGGGGGACGAGCACGCTCGACGGACTCAGCCTCGCATGGGCGATCACCGAGACGCTCGCCACGCGCGGCGCGTGCACGCTCTTCGCGACGCATTACCACGAGCTGACGCAGCTCGCCGACACCCTTCCTGCGGTGACGAACCTGCATGTCTCCGTGCGCGAGTGGAACGACGAGGTGGTGTTCCTGCACCGGATCATCGAAGGCCGGACGGACCGGAGCTACGGCATCCATGTCGCGCGGCTCGCGGGGCTCCCACGGGAGACGATCGCGCGCGCGAAGGAAGTGCTGGAGCTGCTCGGAAACGTCGAGGTGGCCGACGCGCTCGCAGGACGCGCGAAGGAGGTCGCCGCGGCGTCGTCACCGCGGAATCCGCAGGCGGCGCCGCAGTTGTCGCTGTTCACGGAGTACCTCGAGCACCCGGCTGTCGCGGAGCTCCGCAAGGTCGACATGAACGCGCTGACGCCGCTTGCGGCGTTCGATCTGCTGCGGAAGCTCGCCGACACCGCGCGCACCTCCTGAAACGGTGCACGGCACGTGCCGTGCAGTGCCTGGCACCGACTGGCACGTGCCGTGCACGCCAGCCGCATTCTGCAAGCGGAACTGCTCAGATGGGTTGCCCGCATCGGGAGTGGTGCCTGGCACGTGCCGTGCAGTGCCTGGCACTGACAGGCACGTGCCGTGCACCGATTCCTCAGTCGCCGTGCTTCTGCCGCAACCGCGGGCTCAGCCGCAGCATCCACTGCACCCTCTCGAACTCGTCCAGCCACTCCTGCAGCACCGCCGCGGTCTCATCCTCCGGAATCTCCGCCCAAGGCAGTTCGCACGCCCCTCCGAGCTGCCGCCGCGCGAGCCCACGGTAGCGCGACAGCGTCCGGTCGCCTGCGATGGCGCACACCTCGAAGTCCTCGGCCGCAAACACCACCACCGGCACGCGCCCACCGCCGCAGATCGTGAGCCGCGACGCGAAGTCGGCCTCGGCGTCGCGATCCACCCAGCGCAGGTCGATCCTGGGATTCGCCTCCGCGATGCGCGCGAGCAGCGGCCCCTGCTGCACGCAGTCCCCGCACCAGATGCCGCTGACGACCAGCACCTTCATCTCCCGCGTGAAGCTCGCGACCTCGGCGCGCTGCACCCCGCCGAGCGCCACGCGCTCATGGACCGACAACCAACCGCCCGCGCGAGACGGATCGGTCGCGAGGTAGCGGTCGAAGGGCATGGCGCGCGAGAAGACGTTCTCAACAAGCGATCGATCGAGCATGGAGTCCTTCCGTGAGGGTGCGTCGCAAGCGTACACTTGCATTCGATGCGCGTACGCACGATCGCACGCCTCGCCGGAATCCTTGC
>JBEAQW010000351.1:0-4112 GCA_041163725.1 Planctomycetota bacterium | reverse complement strand
TCGTCGGCGATACGCGCGAGCTGCCCCACCTCGACATTCGCATCGCTCGCCAGATCTCCGTGCCAGAGACCGCCCTCCACCGGCTTGAGCACCGTGCCTGGATAGCTCGCGGGATCGCGCTCGAGCGCGGCGCCTTCGGCCGGGTAGAGACGCACGGACAGCGAACTCCGTGACGCGGGCCGGACGAGCGAGACGAACTGGGAGGGGTCGCTGGCGACGACGCCACCGAAGATGTCGCCGCGGATGATCACCGGCGCATCGCGGTGCACACCATGACGCGCGCCGAGATTGATGCGCACGAGTCCCTCGCCACGCGTCGGATCGACGCCCACGATGGCGGCGGTCTCCAGCTGCACGCCACCCGAGCCTGGCAGCGAGCGGACCGCCTTGACTGCGGCGAGATCCCGCTCGAGCGCCTCGCCCTTCAGTCGCGCCTGTTCGAAGAGCGTGCGGTAGCGCTCGGCGGCCATCTCGAGCTCGATCACCTCGGGCGCGCGTGGATCGAATGCCTCGCGCGGCGGGCGGATGCGCTCGCGCACGGCGATGCCGAGATGCATGAGTGGAACGATCGGAACCGCCACGATGCGGGCGACATCGCCCGTCCAGGGAGCAAGCGCGCGCGCTGGAAGGATGGCGAGCAGCAACGCGAGGGCGGCGAGCGTCCAGTCGAGCCGTCGACCGGTCAGCCAGTTCGCGAGGAAGCGGATGAAGCGGTTGGCGTTCATGCGCGGTCCCTTCCGTCGGGGCGAACCTCCTGCCGCGCACGCGCGTGCGCGGCGCCGGCGGTCCACCGATCTCGCAGCCTACGCTGCGCTCCTTCGATTCCCGTCCCCCTCGAGAGTCGGCGCCGACGAACCCGAAGGGCGCCGATCAGCCTTCGTCGAGGTCGGTGTCCATCGTCGCCTTCCACGCCTCGAGGTTCTCGAGGTAGATGGCCGTACCACGCGCGACGCAGGTGAGCGGATCCTCCGCGATCTGCACGCCGAGTCCCGTGCGCTCCTCGATCACGCGGCCGATGCCGCGAAGCATCGCACCGCCGCCGGCGAGCATGATGCCGTTGTCGACGAGGTCGGCGCTGAGTTCCGCGTCGGCATTCTCGAGGGTTCGGAGCACCGCCTCCACGATCTGGTTGACCGGCTCGAGGAGCGCCTCGCGGATCTCCTCGCTGGAAACGACGACCTTGCGCGGAAGTCCCTGGACCGCATCGCGGCCGCGGACATCCATCGTGATCTCCTTCTGCAACGGCGCCGCGCTGCCGATCTCGATCTTGATGCGCTCGGCGGTCTGCTCACCCACCATGAGGCCGTACTGCTTCTTCATGTGGTTGATGATCGCCTCGTCGAACTCGTCGCCGGCGACGCGGAGCGATTCGCAGGTGACCATGCCGGCCAGCGAGATGATGGCGACATCGGTCGTACCGCCACCGATGTCGACGATCATGCTTGCCGTCGGCTCGCCGACGGGCAGGCCTGCACCCATCGCCGCCGCCATCGGCTCCTCGATGAGATAGACCTTGCGGGCGCCGGCGCGCGCCGCGCTCTCGAACACGGCCTTACGCTCGACCGCGGTGATCCCCGACGGAACGGCGATGACCACGCGTGGCGCGAAGAGGCGGCTACGCCCGGTCACCTTGCGGATGAAGTAGGCGAGCATCGCCTCGGTCACCTCGAAGTCGGAGATGACGCCGTCCTTCATCGGACGGATGGCGCTGATCGTGCCCGGGGTCTTGCCGAGCATCTCCTTGGCGGCCCAACCGACGGCGGTGCCGTTGTTGAGCACCTTGTTCGTGCCCTTGCGGACCGCGACCACGGACGGCTCGTTCAACACGATGCCCTCGCCTCGGACGCACACCAGCGTGTTGCAGGTGCCGAGGTCGATGCCCATGTCGACGCTGAACCAACCGAAGACCTTGTCGACGATGCTCACGGAACGATCCCTCTCGCAACCAGGCGACTGTGGAGCGCGGGTCCGGGTGCCCGCGCGACTCCAAAGGGTATCAGGGTATCAGAATGACGCAACGCCGCATAGATCGCGGCGTTGCGTGGGGTCTCTTTGTGTCCGGACCAGCCGCTCACGCGACTGCCCGAGCGACGGGCGGCCGAGAGGCGGCCGAGAGGCGATCGGTCTGCGGGCTCGCGGGTGCTTCAGCGAACCAGCGCGAAGGGCGAGCCCGACTGTCCGTCGGCCTCCGCCTGCGAGAGGTTCGAGAGGGTCACAACGGTGACGCCCGCGGCCAGAACGAGGAAGGCAACGAAGAGGAGGGCCGTGTAGACGGTCATATCACCGCTTCGGCTGCTACGGGTGGTGGACTTCGCCATGGGAGTGATCTCGCTTTCGAATCGCTTCCTGAGGGGTCAAGAAGGCGTCACTCGCCGGCGCGCGCCACGGCGCGCTGACCGACCCGGACTTCGCCACGATTGGACGCGTCCTCGAGCTCCACCACGCCAACGGCGCGATTGACATCGACTTCCGTCACGCGGAGGTTTCCGATGAAGGTGCCACCGTCGCCAATGGTGAGGACCCAGCCGGCCTTCAGGCCATCGCGGGAACCCGCGTTGATCTCGGCGAGGGCCATTCCGTCCTCGCGGCGGAGGCTGATGATGGTGGCCGAGATGTTGCGGTCGGCGGCGACGCGCTCGGCGACGGCACCGGCGCGGGCACGCGGCAGTTCGCCGACGGTCGCGACATACTGCGCGATGGTGGCGAGCGCGTCATCCTTGGTCTCGGTGAGGCGCTTGATCTCCTCCTGGAGCGCGCGGCGGGCGGCGACGGCGACCTCGAGCTCCGACTCCTTCTCGTCGAACTGGGTCTGGATGCCGGCGAGGCGCTTCTCGGCGTCGAGGATGTTCGTGCGGAGCGCACGCACCTCGGAGACGAGCGAAGCGGTCAGGTCGCTGTTCGCGTTGTTGCTCTGGGCGAGGACCTCGAGGCTCGCGGCGATCGAGGCCTGCGTGGCCTTCGTGCCGGAGAGTTCGACCTCGAGCTTGCGGGCCTCGGAGGCGCGCGAGCTGACCTGCTCGCGCAGCGTCGCGACGAGGATCTCGGCTTCCTTCAGCTTGCCTTCAGCCGACTGCTTCTCCGACTGCCAGACCATGCGCTCGTTGTTGCGCTCGGCCTCCATCTGCGAAGCGGCCGCGACGGCATCCTTGTACTTGGCCTGGAACTTGCCCTCGTTGGTCACATTCACGGCGACGAGCGGGACGATCGCCACGGTGAGGAGCGCAACGAGCACGATGAAGATCTTGGTCAGGACGTGCACTGAAGGATTCCTTGCTTTCTTTGCTTTCTCTCGCTCGTTCCGAATGCACACGGGCATCGGAGTCGAGCGCTGTCGTGCGTGTGGGCCGCGATCGGGTCTCGCGGTGCTCTCGATCTCTCTCGCGAGGGTGGGATACGCTCCGCCGGGCAAGCGGGATGCATCCTGGTCTCGCGCCTCGATGATTCTCGGTCTTGGGGGTGAGAATCCGCGAAGGTCGGATTTTGTACCGATACGGCGCGGGTGTGTCAATCGGGCTCGCGGAAAGGACGCCGCGAAGACCACCCTGCCCCGGCGGCGTCCGACTAGTCGGCGGCACCGATCCCGCCGGCTGCGGCGATCTGGACGCTCGGATTCTCGTCTCGGATCAGCCCGGCGAGCATCTCGAGCGCCTCGGCCGAACCCTTGGGGCCAGCACCGAGGTCGGCGCAGAGGGCCGCGGCCTGCGCACGGATCCGAGCGTCGGGATGGGAGACATACTCGCTCGCGATCCGAAGAGGTGCCTTGCCGCCACCGAGCCGGGCGAGCGCCCGCGCCGCGGCGAGCCGGATCTCAGGGCTGCGCATCGACTCGCCCCCGGAACTGATGATGCGCTCGAGCATCGGACGGGCGACCTCGTCGCCGAGGCGACGCACCGAATCGCATGCGACGACGGTGAGTTCGCCCTGCTCGGGCGGAGCGAACAGCGCTGCGCGGATCGGCTCGATCTCGAACTCGTCGCCGAGCTTGACGAGAGCTTCCGCGGCGGCGAGGTCCACGAGGCGGACGCGGAGCGGATTCACGAGCTTCATGCCGCGGCCGATCGACTCGCGGATCATGGGCACGGCGGACTGGTTGCCGAGTTCGCCGAGCACGA
>JBEAQW010000350.1:0-2785 GCA_041163725.1 Planctomycetota bacterium | reverse complement strand
ATCGTCTGCGACCCGAAGAGGCCGTTCAGTCCGGTCACCGTCGCAACGAGCGCGTCGGTACCGAGCGGATGGACCACATCGGCGGTGTTCGAGACGGAGACGGGCACCGTGACCGCGGCGCCGGCGATCACCGTGCCGAAGGTCGACTGCATCGTCGCGCTCATGATCGGCGGCACCTGGTAGTCGGCGATCACGGGCAGGTGGTCGGTGGCGACCCACAGCAGATCGGCCACAGCGTTCGAGCGCGCGATATTCGTCGGGTAGTACGAGTTGTTGCCCGAGTTGATGTCGAGGTTGTAGTGGTTGCCGTCGTTGCCGAAGGTGCGGTAGGTGCCTGGGATCAACGAAAGCCCATCGCCATCCTGGAAAGCAGCCGTCGAGAGCTGGAAGTCGAAGCGGTCGTCGACGCCGCCGCCGACGAGTGCGCCCGACTGGTTGAGCAGAGGCGACTGCGTGTGCTTGATCGCATTCGCCGCACCCGTCCAGTCGCCGGGGCCGAGTGGATCGAAGCACTGGGCGTTGCCGGCGGAGAGGAAGGTCGCGTACGCCGCCTCGTTCGAGGTGTACAGGTTGAAGTCACCGCAGAAGATGACATGGACATCCGGTCCGAGCGCGTTCGCATTGGTCCGGAGCGCGATGGCGCCGGTATTGCGCAGGTTGGCGTCGGCCGCGGTGTTGCTCGCCTTCAGGTGCGAGGAGTACACATAGAAGCGCGCCGCAGGCGAGGTGTAGCCGTTGAGCTGCAGCAGCCAGCGGTCGCTGTTGCGTGATGCGCCGGTGAAGATGTCGACATGGCCGGACACGATCTCGGTCAGCAGATCCGAGCGGTAGTACATGCACTGCCCGCCGCCCGCGCCGTCCTCGGTGCCGGAGGTCGTGAAGGTGGCGCGCACATAGGGCACGCCCGGGAAGGCTGCCGCGATGTGGCCATCGAGCGCCGCGACATCGGCGTTGCGGATCTCCTGGAAGCACATGACCGCCGGGTCGACGGCGAAGCCGAACTTGTCGTCGTCACCCATCGCCGTCAGGGCTCCGCGGATCGCGGTCGCGTTGCCGGCGAGCTTGGCCAGGTTGTAGTTGATGACGCGAAGCTGGGCGGTCGCGTCCGACACGACCGCCATCGCGAGAAGGCCCGAGATGCAGGCCCCGCCAACCAGGGAGTATCGACTCATAACTCGTTTCTTCCTCGACTTTGTGGCCCGCCGTCAATGTACGCCTGAACGGAGACATCGGAAGCGACCAGCCCCCGATTGGTGGCCAATGGTCCATCGTGACCCCGAAGACAGGCCCCGACGGTCCTCTCCGCGTCCCGAAATGCGACTGCATCACGGCTACCATCCGTGTCTTCCACCTCGACCCTCCCCCATGGAGTCACGCATGCGCACCATCCTGAGCTCGGTCGTCGCACTGGCGATCGCGGCCACCGCCTCCGCCCAGCAGGTCTCGCCTGAGGTCTTCACGCTCGACAACGGCATGAAGTTCCTCCTCCTTCCCCGTACCGACCAGCCGAATGTGATCGCGGCCGGATGGGTGGCGAAGGTCGGGTCGGTGAACGAGCGTCCCGGCATCACCGGCATCAGTCACTTCTTCGAGCACATGATGTTCAAGGGGACCGACACGATCGGTACGAGCAACCCCGAGGCGGACGCGCGCTACCGCGACCAGCAGAAGGTCCTGCGCGCGCGCATGAACGCCATCACCTGGACCGAGCAGTACCGCCGCTTCTTCGACGGCGAGATCGACGATCCGTGGGCGCCTGAGCACGACACGCCCGAACTCGCGCGCCTCCGCGCCGAGCTCAAGGACCTGATGGACTCGCAGCAGGGTCGACTCGGCGCCGACCGGATCGCCGAGCTGCAGCGCGAGGTCGCGGCCGCCGACGGCGAGTCGCGCACGCGACTCGAGCGCGAGCTCGAGATGCTGAAGGCCCGGCAGGACGCGGCGCGCAGCGTGGTGAAGGACGAGTTCGACAAGATCTACACCGCCGAGGGTGGATCGGGCATGAACGCCTTCACCTCGAACGACGTGACCTTCTACTTCATCAATGTGCCGAGCAACAAGTTCGAGCTCTGGGCCTGGATGGAGTCGGACCGCCTCTCGAACTCCGTGTTCCGCGAGTTCTTCTCCGAGCGCGATGTGGTGCACGAGGAGCGCCGCCTGCGCACCGAGAGCACGCCGACGGGGATCTTCCAGGAGCAGTTCGAAGCGATGTTCTGGCAGTCGAGCGGCTACTCGTGGCCCGTGATCGGCTGGTCGAGCGATCTCAACAGCTACACGATGGAGGAGGCGCTCCGGTACTGGAACATCTACTACCGGCCGAACAACCTCTGCGGCGTCGTGGTCGGCGACTTCGATCCGAGCGATGTGAAGTCGACGATCATGCGCTACTTCGGGAGGCTCGAGCGCGGCGCGACCGAACCGCCGCCGGTGGTCACGCTCGAGGTGCCGCAGCTCGCGGAGATGCGCATGAACGCCGAGTGCGACTGCCAGCCGTCGGTCGAGGTCCGGTACCACACGGTGCCGTTCCGCCACGCCGACTCGTACGCGCTCGATGTGTTCGCCGCGGTGCTGAACGGCCGCACGGGCCGTCTCTACCGCGCGATGGTCGAGGGCAGCGAGATCGC
Organism: Planctomycetota bacterium; assembly: GCA_041163725.1. Classification (GTDB taxonomy): domain Bacteria; phylum Planctomycetota; class Phycisphaerae; order Phycisphaerales; family SM1A02; genus QWPT01. The sequence continues at coordinate 161 of JBEAQW010000350.1, read as the reverse complement.
GTCGAGCGCGGGTGCCGCGCAGGACAGCCGGAAGTACGCGGGATCGTTCAGCTTCTCCGCCGAGGTGAAGGGCGACGCCGATCCGCGCGCGCTCGAGGAGGCCTGGTACACCGAGCTCCGCAAGCTGCAGGAGGCGCCCGTTCCCGCGGCGGAGCTCACCA
>JBEAQW010000349.1:0-5876 GCA_041163725.1 Planctomycetota bacterium | reverse complement strand
CGGGCAAGCCGCTCGCGACGGAGAACAAGCGCGAGACCGCCGAGTGGGAGGCGAAGAAGGCGCGGCTCGGGCTCGGCTGAGCGGCGAACGGGAACAGCCTGTCCGATCGTTCCGAAGCGCTGTTGCTGCTCGCCGTCGGCTGCGCGGCCGCGTTCTTCCGCCGCATGCCCGTCGACCTGACGGCCTGAACCGACCGGATCGCGATGCGGCGAACGCCGGCACCGGCTGGCGGATCGTGGAGATTCCGCTCACCGCCGCTTGCGGCTCCCGTGACGCGTGAAGACCGCCTTCGCCTCGGCGCGCGCCGCGGGCGTCGCACGGAGGCCGAAGAGACGGTCCTGCGCGTGGCGGTAGGCGGTGCGGTGCTCGACGATCGGAACGGGATAGTCCTCTCCGATCCGGCAGCCGATCATCGACTGGAGAAGGGGCGGAAGCGACGACGGCTCCGCGAGATGCTCGTCGGGGACGGGCGCGAGTTCGGGCACCCATCTGCGGATGAAGAGGCCCGTCGGATCGTGGTCCTCGACCTGCTTGCGCGGCGAGTAGATGCGCAGCGTGTTGATGCCCGTCGTTCCCGACTGCATCTGCACCTGCGGATAGTGGATGCCCGGCTCGTAGTCGAGGAACTGCCGGCCGAGCCACGGTGCGAACGACCGCCAGTCGAGCCAGAGATGGTGGCTCGCGAAGCTCACGAGCATCGCGCGCATCCGGAAGTTGATCCAGCCCGTCGCGACGAGCGCCCGCATGCACGCGTCGACCATCGGGTAGCCCGTACGGCCTTGCTGCCACGCCGCGAGCCGCGCGGCCGCGACGGTTGCATCGAGGCCGTCGCGCAGGCCCTCATACGACCGCGCCATGCACACCGACTCGATCGCGGGCTCGTCCTCCAGCTTCTGGATGAAGTGGCAGTGCCACGAGAGCCGCGAAAGGAAGCTCCTGATCGATCCGCGCCAGAGTGCGACATCCTCGGACGAGAGTCCCTCGGCCGCCACCCGCGCGGGCTCGCCGAGCTGCGCGAGCCGCCGCCGTGCGCCCTGATAGGCGCGGCGCACCGACATCGTGCCCCACGCGAGGTGCGGGGAGAGTCGCGAGCACGACTCCCACGCGAGGACGGGCGAGCCCATCGTCTGTCGATACTCGCGGCCGCGCGCAAGCAGAAACGAGTTGAGAAGCGCGCCCGCCTCGCGTTCGCCGCCCTTCTGTCGCAGCGCCGCGCGTGTGTCGGGGCCGAGACCGAGTGCGGCGGCGATGTCGGTTCCACCCCGAGGAGCGCGCGACTCGTCCACCGCGAGAAAGGAGTCGGGCGGCGCGAAGCGCGGCCGCTCCATGTGCGCCTCCCAGCGCGCGGCCCATCCGTCGCGGCCCGGGTTCGGCCGCATCACGCCGTGCTGGCGGAACTCGCGGAACGCGATGCCGCGCTCCCGGCACCATCGCGCCACCCGGCGGTCGCGCGCATAGGTGACGGCGTTCCCCGTTTCCTCGTGCGAGAGCAGCGCCGTGATCGGCTCGCGCGCGTGAAGATCACCGAGGATGTCGGTCATCTCGCCGACGCGATACGCGACCGCGCCGCCGCGCGCACGGATCGCCTCTTCGAGCTCCGCGAGCGACTCGAGGTAGAACCCGAGATGCGACGCGTCCGCATCGGGTGCCTGCCAGACCTCGGGCTCGAACGCGGCGAGCGCGATCATCGGCGTGCCGTCGAGCGCGCAGGCCGCCGCCGCATGCGCGAGAGGCGCATGATCGTCGAGCCGAAGGTCGCGCTTGAGCCACACCACGAGCATGCCGCGCCGTTCGCGGAACCCCCCGTTGCCGATGCGGTCGGGCTCAGTCGCGGAGCAGTTCGTCGAGCGATCGCACCGTGAAGTGCGCGTCGGTCGGCCCGGGGTGACTGGTGAGGGCCAGGTGGATCCCGCGCGTCCCCGCGTTCCTCGCCGCGGTGGCACCGACCGGGCTGTCGTCGATGAACGCGATGCGCGCGGGGCGATCGACTCCGAGTTCACGCGCGACCTCGTAGATGCCCCACGGTGCGGGCGCCGGCTCGCATCCGGCGTCGGTCGCCACGATGCAGTCCAGGAGCGAGGGATCGGAGCGCAGCGCGGCGACCTGCGGCTGGATCATGCCTGTCGACAGGCAGCAGATCGACGCGGTGCGTATTCCCCGTGAATGCAGCGCCCGAAGGAACCCCGCGGCTTCCGGGGTCGGTTCGGGAGCGGCGTGCGCAGCCGCGAGCAGTCGTGGCTCGAGGTCGCGCACCATGGCGGCGATGTCATCCTCCGATGCCCATCTCCGATGCCGCGCACGGAATGACTCGGCGACGCGCGGAACCGCGAGAAGCCGCAGGATGTGCGACCGGCCCGCCGGCCCGCGCGTGGCGATGAGGTCGGCCTCGTCGAGCGACACGCTCCAGCGCGCGAAGGTCCCGGCAGTCGCCGCGTGGATCTCGCGCCGGTCGCGGTCGAAGAGCACGCCGTGCCAGGACACGATCACCGTGGAGATCCCACGCAGTGGCTCGCCGATCGGCAGCGTCTCGCCGGCGGCCATCGGATCGTGGTTCGTCGGATCGGTCATGCGGGGCGCCTACTTCCGCAGCTGCGCCTGGTCGAGTTCGCGCTCGGTCGGAATCGCCTTGAATCCGACCAGCGGCGCGTCGGGTGCCGTCTGAATCTGCACGAGTCGGATCGGCGTCGGCGGGTAGTACCGCAGCAGGCCGCCCGGGAAGGGCCCCTCGCCGCGCGCATCCCAGAACTCGCCGAGCGGGATGCGCAGGGTCTGACCCGAATCGAGCCTGTCGATCCGGTGCAGGTAGCGCTGGTTCAGCCAGATGTCGGCGTTCGACCAGCTCTCGACGGTGGCGTTCACCACGAGCATCGCGTCGCCGTCGTTGAACACCTGGATGCCGACCACGCGCTCCTGCCGGAGATGGAAGGGGTACGCGCGGGTCGCCTTGGCGGGGTCGCGTCGCACGGTCTCGCAGCCGAAGGTCGCGCCCGCGACGGCCGTGGCGAGGAGGATGGTTGCGAGACGGCGCACGGGAAAAGCCTATCAGATACCCGCCGCGCGGGTGCACGCGGCGATGAGCTCCTGCGCGCGCTCGCGCGTGGGCGCCTCGGCGATCACGCGGGCGATCGGCTCGGTGTTCGACGCCCGGAGATGCACCCAGCCGTCGGCGAAGTCGATCCGCACGCCGTCGACATCGCTGATCCGCTCACCCGCGAATGCGGTCTTGAGCTTGCCGAGGGCGCCGGCTACGGCGGGAAGCCCTCCGATCGCGGCGAGGTCGACCTTCGTCTTCTCGATCGCATAGCGCGGCATCGCGTCGACGATCCGCGACAGCGGCTCGCCGCGCGAGGCGATCAGGTCGAGTACGAGCGCCATCGCCGACAGCGAGTCGCGCACCCAGCAGACCTCGGGCAAGATCACGCCGCCGTTGCCCTCGCCGCCGAGGAGCCCCTTCGCCGGCTTGAGGGCGCTCACGACGTTCGCCTCGCCGACGGCGGTGCGCAGCACGCTCGCGCCGGGGAAGCGGGCGGCGATGTCGTCGATCATGCGGGAGGTCGAGAGGTTGGCCGCGAGTGTGAACGGACCGCGGAGCTCGAGCATGCGCTGCGCCGCGAGGACGAGCGTGTACTCCTCTCCGATGTAGCGGCCGTTCTCGTCGACGATCGCGAGTCGGTCGGCGTCCGGGTCCTGCGCGAATCCGCACGCGGCGTCGGGCGTGGCGCGGACCTTCGCCGCGAGTTCGCCGAGGTTCTGCTCGGTCGGCTCGGGCGTATGGCCGAAGATGCCGGTCATCTCTCCGTGGATGTGGGTGATGCCGCAGCCGAGTTCCTCGAGCAGCATCCGGCCGCCCTCGCAGCCCGATGCGTTCACGCTGTCGAGGACGACATGCAGTTTCCCCGGCTTCACGCGGTCCGCCGCACCCGTGACGGCAAGCACACGGTCGACATGTCGGCGAACGGCGGTCGTGTCGGCGGTGATCGCGCCGATCTCGAGCGGCTTCGCGAACGCGATGTCGCCCGCCTTGAAGCGAGCGATGATCGCCTCCGCCACCGGCTTCGGCGGGGCCAGCCCGTCGCCGTCGAGGCACTTGAGGCCGTTCCATTCGATCGGGTTGTGGCTCGCGGTCACGGCCATGCCGCCGTCGGCACCGAGTTCGCGGATCATCAGGCCGACCGTCGGCGTCATCGCGACGCCGATGTCGACCACATCGCAGCCGACCGACGCGAGCGCGCCCTGCACCGCCCGCGCGAGCGATTCGCCTCCGTAGCGCCCATCGCGAGCGACGACGAGACGCGGGCGGCGTCCCTGCACGAGCGTGTGGATATGCGATCCGAAGGCTCCTGCGAAGGTCGCGGCGACCACGGGGGTCATCGTCCGTCCGACGATGCCGCGGGCACCCGAGACGGAGAGCATGAGCGGAGCCTGGTCGTGCGCGGAGTCAGCCATGAGGCCTGCGAGTGTACGGCGGGAAATGATCCGCGAGGGAGTGGGTTTTCCGCGTTACACTCGACGGTTCCTGGCAGTCGGAATCATGGCAGTCGGCCCCGGAACATCTCCCTTCGCGCTCGAGGTCGAGCGCGAGTTCGCCGCGGCGCACGCGATCCTCCTCGGTGGCGTGCGCGAGAGGCTGCACGGGCACAACTGGCGGGTGGTGGTCTCGGTGGCGGGGGACCGGCTCGATCAGGAGGAACTGCTCTGCGACTTCCACGCCGTCGAGGGCATGGTCGACGCGCTCGTCGCCCCGTTCCGCGACGCGAATCTCAACGAAACCGCCCCGTTCGACCGCATCAACCCGACCGCCGAGGCGGTGGCGCGCCATGTCGCCGACGGCCTCGCGTCCGCGCTGGCCGCCGCGATGCCCGCGGTGCATGTCGAGTGGGTCCGCGTGACCGAGGCGCCGCGCTGCACCGCGGTCGTGCGCATGCCCCGTCCGGGAGGAGGACAGCCGTGAACGAAGTCGCGCAGGGAAGGTCCGAGCCCCGTCCACTCTCGCCGAACGACATCACGCCGGTCGGCGTCGAGGATCCATCGCGCTTCCTCAACCGCGACCTGCAGTGGCTCGAGTTCAACCGCCGCGTGCTCGCGCAGGCGCTCGATCCCCGCAATCCGCTGCTCGAGCGCGTGCGGTTCCTCGCGATCTTCGGCTCGAATCTCGACGAGTTCTTCATGAAGCGCGTCGGCGGGCTGCGCCGTCAGATCGATGCGGGCGTCGGCAGCCCGCCCTGGGAGCCGCTCTCGCCGCAGGAGCAGATGGTCCTCATCCGCGAGCGCGTGCTCGATCAGACCGCGATCGCCACGCGCGCCTTCCGCGATTCGCTCCAGCCTCTCCTGCGCGAGCAGTCGATCGAGCTGCTGCAGTGGGCCGAGCTTTCGCCCGAGGAGCGGAGCGAGGTCGAGCACTGGTATCGACGCAACATCTTCCCGATCCTCACGCCGCTCGCGGTGGATCCCGGCCACCGGTTCCCGTTCATCTCGAACATGTCGATCTCGCTCGGCGTGCTGCTGCGGCGCCCCGGCGAGAGCGAGGCGCTCTTCGCGCGCGTGAAGGTGCCCGAGATCGGCGGGCGCCTCTACCGCTTCGGCAGCTCGCGGCGATTCGTGCCGCTCCAGGACATCATCGCGAACAACCTCGCCGACCTCTTCCCCGGCATGGAGATCCTCGAGGTGCTGCCGTTCCGCGTGACGCGCAACGCCGAGACCGAGCGCGACAACGAGGACGCGGAGGATCTGCTCGAGCAGATCCAGCAGCAGCTGCGCGAGCGGCGCTTCGCGCGCGTCGTGCGGCTCGAGGTCGGAGCCCGTCCCAACGACCGCATCATGCGGTTCCTCGAGGACGAACTGCAGCTCGGCGACGACGACCTCTACGAGACCGACGG
>JBEAQW010000348.1:0-5449 GCA_041163725.1 Planctomycetota bacterium | reverse complement strand
AGCCGTTCTCGATCGACTCGACCGAGACGGCGACGGGCCCTTCGCCTCCATCGATGGCGACCGACTTCAGCTTGGCCTTGTTCTCGAAGTAGTACGCGCAGCCGAAGAACCCGATCGACCCCTCGTTGCCCTCGACGCCGCGCACGAGGACATTGTCGTCCTCCGACACGCTGACATCGCTTCGAACGGAACCGTCCTTGCCGATCACGACTTCCTTGAAGTAGTCGAAGGTTCCCGAGTCGGTTCCGGGCGAGTAGACCTTGATCGCCTTGTCGGGCCACGAGGCGTCGATGTCCTTCCAGCTCTTCACGCCGCCGTCGGCGGAGTAGATCTTGCGCACCTGCTCGACGGTCAGCGCGTTGCACCAGGTGTTCTTCGGGTTCACGACGATCGTGAGTCCGTCGTAGGCGACGGGGAGCTCGATGAACTCGAGTCCGGCCTTCGCGGTGGCGTCCGCTTCACCCTTCTTGATCGGACGCGAGGCGTTCGAGATGTCGGTCTCGCCCGCGCAGAAGCGCTTGAAGCCTCCGCCCGTTCCGGAGATGCCGACGGTCGGCTTCACCTTCGGCGCTTCGGTGCGAAACTCCTCGGCGACGGCCTCGGTGATCGGGTAGACGGTCGAAGAGCCGTCGATCTTGACCGCGCCCTTCAGGTCGTCCTGGGGAGCGGGAGCGGCGGCGAGAAGTCCGGCGGAGATGGCGAGCAGGGCGGCGGTGGCGAGCTTGGCGGTGTTCGTCATGGTGGTTGCCTCTTGTGTTTCCTCGATCGTCGCACCCCTCCCGGGGGTGCCTTTGGCGCGCGTTCTGCGCGGGCCAACTGAATCTCAATCCAATCTTGACGCGGCGAATCCTCGCCTCGACGAGTCAAGATTCCGTAAAGAGCGTGTTCAATCGCGGGGAAGTTGTCAGGTCGGGCCGTGGGAGCCGGGGCGGTCGAGGATCGGCGGGGTGGTTGCGCAAGTGCCTGTCCCCGATCCGCTTGCGTCGCGATCGGATCGAAGTCGGCGATGCGCGGGTGCCTAGCCCGCCGCCTGGCGCTCGCGTGGAAGCGCGCGCGGGAGCAGCAGGCTGAACCGGCTGCCGCCCGACACCTGGCTCGAGACATCCACTCGGCCGCCGTGGATCGTGGCGATGTGCTTCACGATCGCGAGGCCGAGGCCCGTTCCTCCCTGCGTCCGCGCGCGCGCCTTATCGACCCGGTAGAAGCGCTCGAAGATGCGCGGAAGGTGCTTCGCGGCGATGCCCGGCCCCTGGTCCTGCACGGCGATACGGATGAGTTCGCCCTCGTCGACCACCTCGATCACGACCTCGGTGCCTTCGCCCGAATACTTGATCGCGTTCGAGACCAGGTTCGCCAGCGCCTGCTCCACGAGCGACCGGTTCGCGAGCAGCAGCGCGTCGGCACCCCGCGTACTCATGCGGATCGACTTCGCACTCGCTGCGGAACCAAGGTCCTCGACGACCTGATGGGCGACCTCGAGCGTCGAGATCGGCAGACGCGCCAGATCCTGCCGTGCCTCGGGGGCCTCGAGGAACGCGAGCGTGAGGATGTCCTCGACGATCCCACTCAGGCGCACCGTGTTCCGGTGCACGATCTCGAGGAACTTGCGCATCCGCTCCGGGTCGTCGATCCCGACCTGCAGCAGCGTCTCGACATATCCCTTGATGTTCGTGATCGGCGTGCGCAGTTCGTGCGAGACATTCGCGGCGAACTCGCTGCGCATCGACTCGAGGCGGCGCATGCGCGTCACATCCACGAGGCTCACCACGAGTCCGGGCGGCTGCGACTCCGTATGCAGCGGCTCGCAGCAGACCTGCACCTCGACGGGTGGATCGAGGTCGAGGTGGAGTTCTCCTCCGAAGCGACCGTCGGCTGCGAGCGCGGTCGAGATCGAGCGGTTCAGCGCGGGCTGGCGAACGGTCTCCTGGAGGAGTCGTCCCCGCGAGGCCCGGCCGTCGAATCCGAGCAGGCGTTCCGCCGCCGGGTTCGCCGAGATCACCCGCTGCAGATGGTCGAGCGCGATGACGGCGATCGGCGTCGCCGCGAGCACCCGCTCGATCTCGCCGAGGCGATCCACCGTCCGCGACTGGCGCTGGCGCTCGACGCGCACCCGGCGCGCCACGGCGCTCGCGAGTCCCTCGAGAAGGGGGTACCGGGTGCCTTCGGGCAGTTCGCCGTCGTCATCGAGCAGCGCGCGCTCGATGCGCCGGCGGCTGCGCGCCCGCAGCCACGCCGTCAGCATCCATGCGGCGCCGATGCCGCACGCGACGAGCCAGCCGGCGCCGGACGCGTCGGAGGTCTCCGCAAGAAGCATCGTGTGTCCCGAGTCCATCATGTGGGCACGCATCATCGCAGGTTGCGCGGGCCGCGTCGCGGCACCCGACCCGTCACTGGTCGGCGCCCGAGCCCTCGGAGAAACGGTACCCGACGCCACGGACCGTCTCGACGCACTCCGACAGCGCGCCGAGCTTCCGGCGCAGGGCCGTGATGTGCACATCGACCGTCCGGCTCGAGAGCACGGTGCTCTTTCCGTGCACGGCGCTGATGATCTGGTCGCGCGTGCGCACGAACCCGGGGCGGCTCGCGAGGTAGTGGAGGATGCCGAACTCGGTGAGCGTGAGTTCGATCTTCGCGCCCCCGCATGAGACTTCGTGGCGGTCGAGATCGATGACGAGGCGTCCGTCGAGCAGGACCATGCGGTCGGTGGTGGGGGCGGGTTCGTTCGCCACGCCTGCGCGCCGCAGCACATTCCGAAGCCTCGCCATGAGGACGCGCGGGCTGAACGGCTTGGTCACATAGTCGTCGGCTCCGAGCTCGATGCCTGCGACGACATCCGCCTCCTCGCCCTTCGCGGTCACCATGACGATCGGGATCCCGCGCGTGTCTTCCGACTGCTTGAGCTTGCGGCACACCTCGAGGCCGTCGAGGTCCGGCAGCATCAGGTCGAGCACGATGAGATCGGGCTTCTCGCGGCGGACGGCGTCGAGCGCGGTGCGTCCACTGTGCGCCTTGCGCGCGTTCATTCCGGCGCGCTCTGCATGGAACTCGATCAGCTCCGCGATCTCGGGCTCGTCTTCGACGATCAGGACCTGCGCCTTGGCGTTCGACATGGGCGGTAAGGTAGGTCCTCCGCGGCGCAGCCTGTGAAGAAACGGTGAAGAGTGGGTTCAGACCTGCGCGTGATCGCGTGCAATCGCGGCCTCGAGCACGGCCGACTCGGGCGCGAGCGACGCCGCGCCCGTCACCTGCGGCAGCGAGTAGCGCACGCCGTCGTCCGCCAGCGCGCCGAGCACCGCGATCTCGAGCGGCTCGCGTACATGGACGGGAACGCCGTCCGATTGCTCCGTATCGAGCACCTCGCATCGGGCGCGCTCCGCGAGCGCATCGCGGAGCGCGCGGTTGCGCGCCGATCCTCCCGCGATGCGGAACGCGGGCAGGGGTTGCCCGTCCGCGCGACCGATCTCCTGCTCGACCGTGCGCACGATGGCATCGGCGATGGCCTCGACGATGGTGCGGCAGGCATCCGCCGGGGCGAGCGATGCCGTGCGCGACACGAGCCGCGCCGCCTCGTCGCCCGTACCGAGCGAGCGCCGCGCCGAACCGGCTGCGCGCGGAGGAGCGATCGAGCGCGAGATCTCGTCGCGCAGCGCACGGTCGGCGACGCCGCGCTGCGCCGACGCACCATCCGCATCGAACGCGGCGCCGAGCCGGTCCCGCGCCACGCGGTCGAGCAGATGGTTGCAGGCGCAGGCGTCGAAGCCGCGGATGGCCGTGGTGCCCTTGGTGCGCTCCGGGAGGATCGTCGCGTTCACGAATCCTCCGAGGTTCAGGACGACGAGCGGTGCGCACTCGCGCGCGAAGAGCACGAAGTCGGCGAGCGGCGTGATCGGTGCGCCTTCGCCGCCGCTCGCGAGGTTCGCACCGCGCAGGTCGTAGCGCACGCGGCAGCCGACGCGCGCGGCGACCGGCCACGGGTCGAGCAGCTGCCAGGAATGCGGCGGAGCATGGAACACGGTCTGCCCGTGGAGCACGGCGAGGTCGGGCTGCACGCCCGCGCCGCCTGCGAGCGCCGCGACGGCATCCGCGTGGATCGCGCCGAACGCCCGCGCGACCCGTGCGATGTCGCCCGCCGTGCACGGTTCCTGCGCTGCGATGCGCCGGAGGTCGGCCGCGACCGCCCCGAGCGGCCGGGACTCGTGCGCGACGAGGCGGACGGTCATCGCGAGGCCATGCCCGCGGATCTCGGCGAGCGCGGCATCGAGCTCGCCATCGATGCTGGTGCCCGTCATGGTGCCCACGACGAATCTCGGACGGTCGGTCGTCGCGGGAACGGGGTGCGTCATGCGGGTATGGTCGCGCTGCGGCTTCGCCTCCGCAAGCGGCGTTTCCCGTAGGATTTCCCTTCCATGGTCAAGCGCATCCTCGTCACCGGCGGCGCCGGCTTCCTCGGCTCCCATCTCTGCGACCGCCTCGTGGCGGCGGGGCACGATGTCATCTGTCTCGACAACCTCTTCACGAGCCAGAAGTCGAACATCGAGCACCTGCTCGACTGCAAGAACTTCGAGTTCATCCGTCACGATGTGACCGAGCCGATCATGCTCGAGGTCGACGAGATCTTCAATCTCGCCTGCCCTGCGGCGCCCGGCCACTACCAGTTCAATCCGATCAAGACGATGAAGACGAGCGTCCTGGGCGCGATGAACATGCTCGGCCTCGCGAAGCGCGTGAAGGCGAGGATCTTCCACGCATCGACAAGCGAGGTCTACGGCGATCCCGATGTGCATCCGCAGCCCGAGAGCTACCGCGGCAATGTGAATCCGATCGGTCCGCGCGCGTGCTACGACGAGGGAAAGCGCGCCGCCGAGACGCTGTTCTTCGACTACCACCGGCAGAACAAGGTCGACATCCGCGTCGTGCGGATCTTCAACACCTACGGCCCGCGGATGCATCCGTACGACGGGCGCGTGGTCTCGAACTTCATTCGTCAGGCGATCGCGGGCGAGCCCATCACGCTCTACGGCGACGGCACGCAGACGCGCTCGTTCTGCTTCGTCGACGACCTGCTCGATGGCTTCCTCGCGATGATGAACGCGCCGGGCGACCTGCCCGGCCCGATCAACCTCGGCAACCCCGGCGAATTCACCATCCGTGAGCTCGCGGAGATGACGGTGGAACTCGCGGGAAGCAGCTCGAGGATCGTGAACGCCAAGCCGCTGCCCGCCGACGACCCGCTCCAGCGCCGCCCGGACATCACGCTCGCGCGCACGCGTCTGGGCTGGGAACCCAAGATCCCGCTACGGGACGGCCTGGCCCGGACGATCGCCTACTTCAAGTCGATCGACATGAAGCAGTTCAGGGCTCCGACGCCGAACTATTGATGTTACATGGCTTTATGCCGCGTTGTCCGCGCCTGGACGCGCGTGCTTCCATGCGATCGGCGGGCGAACCG
>JBEAQW010000347.1:0-13174 GCA_041163725.1 Planctomycetota bacterium | reverse complement strand
GGGCGGCTCCCTTCCACAGGTACCGCAACTTGCCGCGAAAACGCGCCCGAGCCTCAGTCCTTTCGCCAGTCGACCACCAGCTTGCCGAACTGCTCACCAGCCTCCAGCCGGCGGAAGGCCTCGCGACCGGCTGACGGCGTGAACACTGCGTCGATGGTCGGACGGATCGCGCCGCACTGGAGGAGCGAGGCGACCTCGCGGAACTCCTTCATGTCACCCATGGTCGAACCGACCAGCCGCAACTGGTTCCAGAAGATCCTCGTGAGGTCGGTCGTCGCGTCAGGGCCGGTGGTCGCGCCACAGGTGGCGAAAGTGCCGCCCCGAGCGAGGCTCTTGATGCACGACCCGTGCACCGCCTTCCCGATGCTGTCGACGCACAGATCGACCCCCCTGCGCCCCGTCAGCTGACGAACTTCCTTGGACCAGTCCTGCCCCTGATCGAGCACGGCGTGATGCGCTCCCAGCTCGCGTGCCCTCTGCAACTTCCACTCGTGACGACTGGTCACAATGACCTCACATCCGAAGTGGCGGGCGATTGCGAGCGCTGCGAGAGCCACTCCGCCGCCGATGCCCGTGATGAGCACTTGCATTCCGGCCCGGAGCCCTGCCTGGGTGACCATCATCCGCCAGGCCGTGAGGTGAGTCAGACCAAATGCAGCAGCCTGCACTGGGTCATTATCACCTATATCGAGCAGGTTCTCGATTGGCGCGGAAAACCGCTCGGCGAGGCAGCCATTGCCGTGCTCGCCGATCATGAAGATGTCAGCGGGTGCCGGTCGTCCGCCGGGGCGGGCTGCCTCACGCTTCGGCAGCGCCGCGTTCAGCAGGACCCTACGCCCTATAAAGGTTGCATCGACTCCTTCTCCGACACTCTCGATGATCCCGCAGCCATCGGAACCCGAGATGGCGGGGTAGCGGATGTCGATGCCGGGCAGGCCTCGGCCAACCCAGAGGTCGAGATGATTGAGGGCGGCGGCCTCGGTTCGGACGACGGCTTCGCCAGCCCCCGCCTTCGGCTCGGGGAAGTCCGTGGCGATGGCGATGCTCTCGGTGACCGGGGTTCCCTGCTTCGTGATCGTGATGGCTCGCATGAGGACCGAAGTGTACGGTTTCGCAGCGCATCCGCGCGCGCGCCGTATGATCGGCTCCATGCTCTTCCCGCCCGCGTCTGGCCGTTCCGCTCTCCTCTTCGGTGCAACCGTGCTCGCGCTTTGCCTCACAGGCGCCACGGTTGCGTCCGAGCCGACTCCGACACCCTCTGCACCCCAGTCCTCCCGGACGGGGCAGACCGCGGCCGCCTGCCCGATCGTGGCCGACCCGCCGAAGGTCGACTTCGGGATCGTCGAGCCAGGCACCAAGGTCGCTGCGACGATCAAGCTCTTCAACCCGCTCGATCGGGCCGTCCGGATCGTGCTTTCGAAGCCGAGCTGCACCTGTACCACCGTCGAGATGGCCGGCAAGGAGATCCCGGCACGGAGCTTCATCGAGATGCCCATGTCGATGCAGACCTCGAAGGCCGTCGGGAAGAAGGCCGCGAAGGTCGACCTCGTGTTCGAGGGGGTTCCGGTGCCATTATCCGTGATGATCGAAGCGGAGACCGCCTACGCGGTCCGGGCCAATCCCCCGTTCGTCGACGCCCTCGCCCCCGAGCGAATGACGGGCTTCTTCGAATTGCTCTCGACGGACGGGACCCCGTTCTCCGTCAAGACCATCGATGGCAAGCCGGCCGTGACCGCAGACGGGACGGCCATGAAGCCCGCAACGCGACAGGTCGTTCGCTACGACCTGCGAACGCCCGGCCTCCACACGGGTGTCCCGCCCTTCCTGATCGTCGAGACGGACCACCCGAAGTGTCCCGCTCTCGACCTCCGGGTGCGACACGAGTCCACGAGGATTTCTCCCGTGCTCAACTTCGCCGAGTTCCGGTCGAATCTCGGCGTCCTCGAGACTGGGAAGCCCGTTGAGTTCGAGGTGGAGTTGAAGCACGCGGGTCCGAAGCGCGTGGATCGGATCTCCACCGCAAACCCCGGCCTGAAGTTCGAGCTGGTCGGGCAGAAGTCCGACGGCGACTCGCTGCTCGTGACGGTTCGCGTGACGCGCAGCGGCCTACAGAGCGGCCCTTTCCTGACGACCTGCACCTTCGGAGCTGGTCCGCAGACCTCGGACCTCTGGCTCTTCGGCATCGCGCGCGACTGAGACCGTCTGTTTTGCGGACGCACACACTCTCCGTACTTTGCGAGCGAAACGGCGAATCCAACTTCCGATGCCCGCGAAACCTCGGAGCCATGATTCTCTCCGCACAAGGTCAGGATGTCATCCGCATCCGTAAGTACCCCAATCGCCGTCTCTACGACACCAGTCGCTCGACGCACCTGACGCACGACGAAGTGCTCGCCATCGTGCGTCGCGGCCAACGCGTGCAGATCAGCGACAGTCGGACCGAGACGGACATCACCAACGAGGTGCTGCTCCAGATCCTGATCGCGCGCGAGCCCGCGCTTGTCGCGGCCCTGCCGACGACCGCGCTTCTCTCGATCGCGCGCTCGACTCCCGAAACCGCTGCCTCGGCTGCCTCGGCGCTGACGGAGCACGCGGGTTCGGTGCTCACGCAGCGCAACCGCTGAGTTTCCCCGGACCTTCCTTTCAACGCGCCCGACCGCGCTTGCGCGGCGGGCGGGTTTTCTTTTCCGGGGTGTACGATCAGGAGATGAACGCCGCCATCGTCGCCATCGTCGCGTGCCTCCCCCTTTCGACGGCGCCCATCTCGACGCCTCCGCTGGATGAGCGGATCGATCCTTCACGCATGACGACGCTTCCTCGCCCCGAGGTGACGACGGTCGCTTCGCTCGAGCGCGCCACACCGCCGAGTCCGGTGCTCCGCGTCGCGGTCCGAGCGGCCGATGTGCCCATCACGGAAGCCGCGTACGGGCGCGCGCGTGCGGCGATCGCGTCGGGGCTCACCTACCTTGCGCAACGGCAGTCGCAGCGCGGCACCTGGTTCGAGGGAGAGCAGGTCGAGCCGACCGACATGGAACCGCGGCAGCGTGCGGCGAGCGTCGCCGTCACAGCCCTCGCGCTCAAGGCGTTCGCGCAGGCGGATGGGCTCGTGAGCAATGCGGACGGCGGGGCGCTGAATGCCTCGCGTACGCGCGCCCGAGAGGCGGTCGACCGCGCGATGACCGATGCCAAGGTCATGGATGTCGTCGCCAACGGCGGCATCGGGAACTATGTGATGAGTTCGGTCGCAAGCGCGCTGGCCGCGGTGGGCGATGCGGATGCGAGGCTCGGCGCGCAGCGCGCGATCCGATGGCTCGCGGAGAACCAGTGGGATGATGCCGAGGGCGTCGACCCGACGAAGGACTGGTACGGAGGCGCGGGCTACGGCAATGGCAAGCGCCCCGATCTCTCGAACACGCAGATGATGCTCGACGCCATGCACGATGCGGGTGTTTCGCCGGACGACCCCGCGATGGAACGCGCGCTCGCCTTCGTGGCACGCACGCAGAACCGCAAGTCGAGCAACCCCGCGCAGTGGGCCCAGAATGGTGAGGGCGATGGAGGGTTCGTGTACTCGCCTGCGAATGGCGGCGAGAGCTTCGCGAGCGACGCTGCGGGAGAAGGCCGCTACGGAGAGAAGATGACGACGAGAAGCCTGCGCAGCTACGGGTCGATGACCTACGCGGGCTTCAAGAGCCTTCTCTATGCGGGGCTCTCGCAGGACGATCCGCGCGTCAAGGACGCGCTCGGCTGGATCGCACGCCACTTCACCTTCGAGGAGAACCCCGGCCTCGGGCAGCAGGGATACTTCTACTACATCCACGCGATGTCGCGCGCGCTGCACGCGTCGCAACTCGATGCAGTCACCGATGCGGACGGCTTGCGTCGCGAATGGCGCGTGGAGCTCATCGACGCGCTCGCAGGTCGGCAGCGGCCGGACGGCTCGTGGCAGAACTCCGTCGAGCGCTGGGAGGAGTCGAAGGAGGAGCTCGCCACGATCTACGCCGTGCTCGCGCTCGAGGAGGCGATCAAGCCGCGGAAGACGACGGAGTGAGCTCCGCCGCCGGCGCCCTCTCGGGGGCGACCATGCGCAGGCTGAACGCCGCGAGCATCGCGGTCATCGCGAGAAGCACCGCGCCGAGCGCCTGATGTGCGCTCGTCACGATCACCTCGTATGCGGGGATCGCCGCATCGACGCGGATCAGCACGACCACCAGCGCACCGATGCCGAGCGCGAGCTGCAGACCAACCGCGTGCACGAGTCCCTTGCCGAGGATACGGAGCGGTGCGATGGCGCGCGCGCGGCTCGAGACCATGGCGCCGGTGATGACGGCCATCACGAGGATCACGAGCGCGCCGATGATGTGCGCCCAGATCGGCCATGCGGGGTGGATCGCCGCCTGCTCGCCGTTCGGCGGGATCTGCAGGTGGCGGTAGCTCGCGCCGAAGAAGAGCTGCACGAGAAGGAGCACGACGAGTGCGACGGGAAGGCCGCGGACCCGATCCGCCTGCTCGACACCTTGCGCGGGCACGGCGTTTCGCCAGAGGTCGCTCGTCACGACCGCGATGACGCATGCGGTCGCGAACACGATCTGACCGAACATGCCGTGCGCGATCGCGAGCAGTGTGCTCGGCTGCAGCTCGAGGCCGCTCGTCGCGACGGTGAGGTTGCCGGTGACGCGGAGTCCGCCGAGCAGCCCCTGCACGCAGATCATCGCCAGGAAGGCAACGGCGACCCCACGGACCCACGGGCGTCGGTCCTCGCGCCACACGATGCCGAGGAGGACGAGCGCCGTCACGCCGACGAGCATGCCGAAGAGGCGATGCGCGTGCTCGTAGTAGATGCCGCCCTTCATCTCGCTGATCGGATAGAGCAGCATGTTGTGTCCGAAGGAGTTCGGCCAGTCGGGTACGGCGAGCCCGCTCTCGAGCCCGGTCACGAGACCGCCCGTGACGAGCAGGATGAAGATCGTCGCCGCGGAGACGCGCGCGAAGAGACCGGCGGTCGCGGGCAGCACGATCGGGCGCGCGTTGCGCGCGAGTGCCCCGCCCAGCCAGGCCAGGAGCGCGCTCGCCGCGAACAGACCGACGACATAGAGAACGGGCGTCGAGCGCGAACCGCCCTGCTCGTCGCGCAGGAACGCGCCGATGATGAGCAGGTTCGCGAAGGCCGAGGTGAGTCCGACGCGGACCGGCGATCCACCCGCGCGGCGCGCCACCGCGCCGAATGCGACGGGCACCGCGAGGATCGCTCCGAACAGCAGCTCGCCGATCCACAGTCCCGGCGCCATCATCGCGATGTAGCCGATTCCCCACATCGCGGCGGTGGCCGCGAATCCCAGGGCGAGATGTTGCGTGCGGATGAACCGCGTGGCCGTCAGGACCACCGCTGCTCCGAGCACGAAGAGAAGAAGGAGCACGGAGAGGCCGAGCGGTTGCGCGCCGCCGGCTGCTTCCTGTGCGAGCGCCGTGATGTACGGATCGGTCATGCGTCTGCTCCGGTCGCGAACGCGCCATGCGTTCCCTGTGGGGCATCTATAGTAGGATTTCCCATCGAAGAACCCCAATGCAGAACACCGCCGAAATCACCGCCGGAAACACGGAGGGCAGCGTGCTTGCCGATGATCTCGCGGTCGACCCTCGCGGCGCACCGACGCCGCGCGCGCGCTCGGTGCTCGGCATCTGGGCGGAACTCACGAAGTTCCGGTTGAACGCGCTGGTCCTGATCACGACGGGCGTCGGTTTCGCACTCGCCGAACTCGGCCCGATCGACTGGTCACGGCTTGGCTGGACCTGCCTTGGCACCGCCTTCGCCGCTGCGAGCGCATCGCTCTTCAATCAGCTGTTCGAGCGCCGACGCGACGCGTTGATGCTGCGGACGCGCGGGCGGCCGCTGCCGGCGAAGCAGGTGCATCCCGCGGCGGTGTTCGCGGCGGCGCTCGTGACGGGATATCTCGGAGCCGCGCTCCTGGGCGTGCTGGTGGGACTTCTGCCTGCGGCGCTCGCAGCGTTCAACATCGTGCTGTACGCGCTGCTCTACACGCCGCTGAAGCCGCGCACGACCTTCAACACGCTGATCGGCGCGGTCTGCGGAGCGATTCCACCGATGATCGGATGGGCGGCCGTCACCGGGCGCCTCGATCGCGGCGCGTGGCTGCTCGGCGGCATCCTCTTCGTCTGGCAGATCCCCCACTTCCTCGCGCTCGCCTGGATGTACCGCGAGGATTACGCGCGCGGCGGACACGAGATGCTGCCCGTGCGGGATCACGATGGGGAGATCACCGCGCAGGTGGTCGTGCTGACGACGCTCCCGTTGATTCCGCTCGGCTTGAGCGCAACGGCGCTCGGCCTTGCGGGGATCGCCAGCGCGATCGTCACCTCCGCATGCGGGCTGGCGTTCGCGTGGTACGCGTGGCGATTCTTCCGCATCCGCGACGACCGCAGTGCGCGGCAGGTGTTCCTCGCGAGCATCACCTACCTCCCGGTCGTGCTCGCCGTGATGACGCTCGACCGCGGGCCGACATCCGGGTTCGCACTCTTCAAGGGTCGAAGCGAGGTGGTGATCACGGAGCCGCCGGCGGCGCGGGAGTCGACCCCACCCTCGAACCCGGGAAACCGTTCCGATGACTGACGACGCTCCACAGGGATCGCCCACGCTGACCTTCCGCGGAGGCGGCTGGGTCATCGCGCTTGCAGCGGTGCTCGTGCTGCTGGTCATGCTGTGGAGTCTGCTCGGGCCGATCCTCGGGCGACATCCGGTCGGCGACGGACGCAATCTCGAGAGCTATGGCTACGACCTCTCGACCATGCTCGTTCCCCGCGAGTCGCTGCGGCCGTCCGGATACCCCCGCGGGTTCCTTCCTTCGCTCGATGATCCCGATCACCTGCGCGGTGTCGAGATGGTGGTCTACAACGAGCAGAACCGGCCGAAGTATGTGGTGAGCAGCGACCGGGTGCTCGGACTCGTCGTCAACGGACAGGCGCACGCGTGGCCGCTCTCGATGCTCAACGCGCACGAGGTCGTGAACGACACGGTTGCCGGCGTGCCGGTGGTCGCGACCTACTCGCCACTCACCGACTGCGCGATGGTGTTCGAGCGGACGGTCGCGGGCAGCGTGCGCCGTTTCGAAGTCAGTGGATTGCTCGTCGACTCGAACCTGGTCTTCCTGGACAAGGCAGTGGAGGGTGGCGCTGGTGCGGGTGCGGCGGCGGCTCCGCATACCCCGAGCCTGTTCCTGCAGCTCGAGTCGCGCGCGGTCGCCGGTCCGCTGGCGAAGGAAGGCGTGACCCTCGCGCCGCTCCCAGGGGCTTGCATCACGACCTGGGCCGACTGGCTGGCCGCATATCCGGAGACCACGGTCACGCTGCGCGACCCCCAGATGATCCGGCGCATGAAGGAGATCTCGTACGCGCGGTACTTCCTGTCGGATGGTCTCGAGTACCCCGCGGAGCCGATGCCGGATCCCACGGTCCTCGCATCCGAGGGCCTTCGACTCAAGAGTCCGATGGTGCTGCTCGAACTGAACGGAGCCTGGCGCGCGGTCTCGGTCGAGGAACTCGCGGGTCGCTGCGACGAGCATCGCGAGGTCCGCTTCTCGGTCGATGGGATCGCGCTCGAGGCGACGGCCCCCTCGGGACCGGCCGTGGCCCGGATTCGTCGTGCGGACGGCGGACCGCTTCGGACCATCCCGGTCCTGTATTTCGCCGCGGAGGCTGTGTTCAGGCCCATCTTTGGAGCCGAGCGGGTCCGAGTGGCCGACTGACGAGGGCTGCGGTTCGGCCGCTGTCTCGAAAATGCCAACTTTGTCGTGCGGCTTTCCGCGGCGACGACGCATGGACCTTGGTCAGGACGCTCTCTCCTTAGTGCGAGTCTTGCCGGTGCGCGGTTTGGGGTCGCATCGGCGTTCCGGGGCGTGTTTGGGGTGAAGTAGTCCGATCTAGATCGGCGCACAGCGTCAGCCCGCAAGGGCTGGCGTTGTCGCTTTTGGACCACCACTGCGGCGATGGCACGCGGGAAGCGGCGGATCAGGACATCGCGGCCGGCGCGGCCCGCGAGCCGAGCCAGAGCGTGGCATACAGCACGATCCACGCCCCATCGAGGAAGTGCCAGTACATGGCGCAGTACACGATGCCGCGGTGATTCTCCGGCGTGTATGCGGCACGCGATGCCCTGAACGCGGTGATCGCCATGGCGGGCAGCCCCCCGATCACATGCGCCGCGTGCATGGCTGTGAGCACATAGAAGGTCCAGCCGTAGAGGTTGTCGCTCGGTCCGAGGTTCTGCGCGAGCATCTGCCTCCACGCGATCGCCTGAAGCGCGAGGAATCCCAGCGCGAGGCCGATGGTCGCCGCCATCATCCCGCCCTGCCCGGGATCACCACGCCGGCCCGCGTTTGCGGCCCGTTGCATCGTGACGCTCGAGGCTGCGAGGAGCCCGGTACTCGCGAGAAGGAGCGGCGGAAGCGCAGGGGCGTCGGAAGGGATGAAGTCCGCACCATTGTCGATGCGAACCACCAGATAGCCGAGAATCGCCGAGATGAAGAGCACCCCCAGCACGACGAGGAAGAGCCACATGCCGAAAAGGCCCGCCTGAAAGCGGGCCTTCGGGTCGTCGAACGGGGTGTCGGGCTGCTTCACGCCGGGCCCGGTCACTTCTTCGAGGTGACGGGAGCGAACGGAGCGTTCGCATCGAGATAGGTCTGCACGGCCTTCGGATTGCCCTTGTGCTCGGTGCCCATGTACTGGCCGACATCCATCATGCAGAACACCATCATCAGCACGACGAACAGCATCGAGCCGACGAGGACCATCAGGTTGAACGGACGGTCCCAGCGGAGGTGCATGAAGAAGAGCGAGACGAGCGTCGCCTTGACCACCGCGATACCGATCGCGAGGTAGATGTTGGCTTCACCGAGATCGACATAGCGCGCCGCGACCGTGATGACGGTGAGCACGAGCAGAGCGCCACCGGTCGCGAGGAGCGTCGAGTAGGGAACAAGGTGACCGACAAGCGGGTGGGGCTCGCCGTGACCGTGTCCATGACCATGTGCTGCGTGGGATGACATGTCGCTTGTCCTATCGAGCACGGAAGTGCGTCAGTGGATGAGGTAGAAGAGCGGGAAGAGGAAGATCCACACCAGGTCGACCACGTGCCAGTACAGGCCCACGAGGTCGACAGGCGTGTAGTAGTCGCTGCTGTAGCGGCCCTTGAGCGAACCCCAGAGGAGCCAGCCGATGACGCCCACGCCGATGAGGACATGGATGCCGTGCAGACCGGTCATGAGGTAGTAGATTGCGAAGAACCGGTGCGTGTTGGCGGGCATTTCCGGATCGAGGAGATGCGGTTCCTCGCGGTGCGAGACATGCATTCCCTCGGCGGCGGCCTCGACCATCGCGGTGCTGGCCACGCCGCTCGGGCCGGACTTCGGTGCGGCGATCGCCGTGGCGTCCGCGGGCGGAAGCTGGACGAGCGCGGCGGGGGCCGCGCCAGCCGACGGATCGGGCGCAGCGATGGCGAGCACCGGATTCTCGACGGGCTTCGGCTCGACCTTGACCGCGGCGGCCTCGGCTTCGCTCACGGGCTGATAGAACGACTGGCCCCACTTCAGGTTGAGGTGGAACTTGTGGCTGTACTCGAAGTACTTGATGACGAGGAACCCGATCGCGCCCGCGAGGGTCAGCGCCAGGCACACCGTGAGCAGCCCCTTCTTGTTGGTCTGCGCGGCGCGGACGCCGATCGCCATCGTGAGGCTCGAGAGGATCAGCACGCAGGTGTTGATGCCGCCGAGGATGGTGTCGAGGTAGCCCGCGGCGTACGAGAACACCTGCGGGTCCTTGAACCGCAGGATGGCGTACATCACGAACAGCGCGCCGAAGAACAGCACTTCGGTCGCGAGGAAGACCCACATGCCGAGCTTGCCCGACTCGAACTGCTGGAGCGGGGTGTCGAAGTGATGGGCGAGGAACGGGTACTTGGCGTGATCACCATGGGCATGGTGATCGTGCCCGTGTCCGTGCGAATCGGCGTGAGATGCGGAGTGCGACACGATCAGTGAGCCTTTCCGGATTGAGCCGCGGCGATGTGCGCCTCGGTATCGACGACATAACCCTGCTGCTTCTCGTCCCAGCTGACCGCGCTGAAGTCGTAGCAGTCGCCCACGCGCGGCGTGGTCGAGAAGTTGTCATGCGGCGGCGGCGAGGTGCACTGCCACTCGAGGCTGGCGCCGCCCCACGGGTTGGCCGGAGCCTTGCGGCCCGCGAAGAGCGAGTGGATCAGGTAGATCGCCGTGATCAGGAAGCCGAGGCCCATGATGTACGAGCCACCGGTCGAGATGTGGTGGTAGATCTGGAACTCGGGCTGGTACATGTAGTACCGGCGCGGCATGCCCTGCGAGCCCAGCATGAACTGGGTGAAGAAGGTCAGGTTGAAACCGACGAACACGAGCGCGCAGGCGATCTTGCCCCAGGTCTCGTTGAACATGACGCCGAACATCTTGGGCCACCAGTGGTGCAGGCCGCCGATCATCGCGATCAGCGCCGAACCCATCATCACGTAGTGGAAATGCGCGACGACGAAGTAGGTGTCGTGCAGGTGGATGTCGGTCGAGAGCACGGCGAGCGGGATGCCGGTGAGGCCGCCGATGGTGAACAGGAAGATGAATGAGAGGCCGTACCACATGGCCGTGTTCAGCGAGATCGAGCCCTTGTAGAGGGTCGCGAGCCAGTTGAAGACCTTGACCGCGGATGGGATCGCCACCGAGAAGGTGATCGCGGAGAAGAGCACGTTCATGAGCGGCGACTGGCCGCTGGTGAACATGTGGTGTCCCCAGACGAGGAAGCTGAAGATCGCGATGGCGATCGAGCTGAACGCGATGAAGCGGAAGCCGAAGATGTGGCGGTGGCTGTGCACCGCGATGATCTCGCTGATGATGCCCATGCCGGGCAGGATCATGATGTAGACCGCGGGGTGCGAGTAGAACCAGAAGAAGTGCTGGAAGAGCACGGGGTCGCCGCCCATCGCCGGATCGAAGATGCCGATGTTGAAGGCGCGCTCGATCACGAGCATGGCGACGGTGATGCCGAGCACCGGAGTCGCGAGGACCTGGATGATGGCCGTCGCGTACACCGCCCAGAGGAACAGCGGCATGCGGAACCAGGTCATGCCCGGCGGACGCAGCTTGTGGATCGTCACGATGAAGTTGACGCCGGTGAAGATCGACGAGAAGCCGAGGATGAACACGCCGACGAGGACGGGGATCGTGCCGCCCGCGCCGAACTGCGAGGAGTACGGCGTGTAGAAGGTCCAGCCCGTGTCGAAACCGCCCGCGAGGAGCGAGTAGACGGCGCAGATCGCGCCCATGATCCACAGGTAGAAGCTGAACAGGTTCAGCCGCGGGAAGGCGACATCCTTCGCGCCGAGCATGATCGGCAGCACGAAGTTGCCGAGCGCCGCCGGGATGCTCGGGATGATCACGAGGAACACCATGATCGCCCCGTGCAGGGTGAAGGCCTTGTTGTACTGGTCGGCCGTCATCCACTCCACTTCGCCCGGGAACAGGAGCTTCGTTCGTACGAGCAGCGCCATCACGCCGCCGACGAAGAACGACACGAGCACGGCGGCGAGGTACATCACGCCGATGCGCTTGTGGTCGAGGGTGAAGATCCAGGAGAGGAGACCGCGCCGGAAGGTCAGGTAGTTGTCCGTCGTTTCGGCGGGGATGCTGTGGGTATCGAGGGTCGTCATGGCGTCACTCGCTTGTCTGGTCGGTGTGGCCTCGGGCCACGCGGCTTCACTTCTTGCCGATGTGGTTGCCCTTCGCGTCGAACTCGTCGAGGTGCTTCATCATGCCGATGAGCGCGTCGATCGCCTTGTCGTTCAGCTGTCCGCGGAAGGTGGGCATCGCCGGGCCGTAGCCGTCGACGATGTGCTCGTTCGGATTGAGGATCGATGCGCGCAGGTAGCCCTCGGGCGTCTCGTACTGCTTGCCGGGGCCGATGAACTCCGAGATCGACTTTCCGCTGACCTTGTGGCTGCTCGAAGCGGCGGAGGTGCGGTCCCAGATGTTTCCCGAACCGTCGTAGTTGCCCCACGAGGGACCGGTGCCGGCCTTGCCGTCGAGCGTGTGGCAACCCGCGCAGCGCGCGAACAGCTTGGGACCCGCCTTGAAGTACAGCTCGGCCGGATCGATCTTGTCGAGCCAGCGCCCCTGCTCCACGACCCAGCTGTCGAAGTCGGTCTCGTTGAGCACGAACACCTTGCGGTTCATGTTCGAGTGACCGACGCCGCAGAACTCGGTGCAGAACAGGTGGTGGAACTTCTCGCCCTCGGTCGGATGGTCGGCCTGGAACCACAGGGTGGTGTAGCGTCCGGGCACGACATCCTGCTTCACGCGGAAGTCGCGGATGTAGAGCGAGTGAAGGACATCCTCGCTGCGCATCACGAGCTTCACGGGCTTGCCGGCGGGGACATACAGGTCCTCGCTGGTGGCACCGTTGGGGTACTTGAAGACCCAGCCGTAGCGGAGCGCCGTGACATCGATCTGGTACGCGTTCGCCGGCACCGTCTTCATGCTGACGAAGCCCTGGAATCCGATGAAGAAGATCACGACCACGATCAGCGTGGGCAGGATCGTCCATCCAAGCTCGAGCACGGTGTTGTGGTTCGGTCCGCGCGCGTAGACCTCGCGACCCTTCTGCCGGTACTTCCAGACGAAGTAGAGCATCAGCCCGACGACGAGGAAGAAGAAGAAGTAGTTGATGTAGTTGATGAAGTTGAACACCCAGTCGTTCTGTCCGGAGAAGGTGGATGCACCCTCGGGGAGCCAGAAGGTCTTGGGCGTGGGTCCTTCACCGGCCGCAAGGGCCGGGTCGGTGCTCGACTGCATCAGGACGCTGGTGATGAGGTGGGTCACGGTCAATCGCCTCTTCAATTCGCGGTGGCGGCGGTAGCCGCCGTCGCGCTCTGCTTCTTCTTCCTGATCTCGGCGTACCAGAAGGCACCGAGCCCGCCCACGAGGACGAGCAGGGTGACCGCGCCACCGATGGTCATGACTCGCCGCGCCTGCAGCACATAGCCGCGGGCGTTGGCGTCGTAGATATGGCACCAGAGGATGAAGCGGTCGAGCGTCGTCCCGATCCTGCCCTGCGAGGCCTCGAGGAGACCCATGCGCAGATCGGA
>JBEAQW010000346.1:0-6691 GCA_041163725.1 Planctomycetota bacterium | reverse complement strand
CCATGTCGGCCTGCGCGGTTCCGGCCTCGACGAGGAATCCATCGCCCGCGTCGGCGACACGCTCGAGCAGCGTCGCGTCCATCCTCGTCCAGACTTCCTTCCCTTCGTGGATCAGATAGCGACGCGCGCCGCCCTCGACGACGGGAATGCGCGCGCCCTCGCGCCCGTCGCCGATCGCGATCGTCACGGTTCGGATGCCGTGTTCCTTCGCGGCGACGGCGGCGGCCTCGACGGGCTCGCTCTCCATGTCCTCGCCGTCGCTCAGCACGACGATCGCCTTGCCGTTTCCATCGCCCTTGAGCGCCTCGACGGCGAGGCGGATCGCGTCGCCGAGCATCGATCCTCCGCGGATCGTGGCTTGTGGCGACAGCGACTCGAGCTGCGTGCGGAACGAGCGGTGATTGAATGTCAGGGGGCACCGCAGCGACGGAACGCCGGCGAACTCGATCAGGCCGACGCGGTCGCTGCCGAGGCTCTCGACGAGATCGAGGGCGAACTGCTTCGCGCGCGCCAGGCGGTTCGGCGATGCGTCCTCCGCGAGCATGCTGCGCGAGACATCGACGACGACCATGATGTCGATGCTGCGTTGCTCGACGGTCTCTCGGGCCTCGCCTCCGCGCGGATCCATGAGGGCGAGCGCGAGCGCGACGAGTGCCGCCGATGCGAGGGCGATGCGCCAGCCGGTGCGCACGAGTGCGAGGCCCGGTGCGATCCGATGGAGGAGCCCTGCCTCTGCGAGCCGAGCGCGGGCGCGCGTGCGCCATGCCGCGAGCCACAGGAGCAGCGCGATGCACGCGGCTGCCACGAACATCCACGCCGCGCCGTCGGGACGGGCGAACTCGAACTGCGAGGCGTCGGCGAGGATCGTCGGCATCAGGCGATGCTCCTGAGCCGCGTGCTCGACAACATGAATTCAGCCGCGAGGAGCAGCATCGCGATCGCGAGCAGCGGAGGCGCCTCGAATCCGCCGATGAACGGCAGCTCGAGCCTGGTTCCCGTGACCGCGAGCTCGCGGTAGCGCGTCTGGCGCGACTCGTCGATCGTGCTCTTCTCGAGCGAATCGATCGTCTCGTAGATCTCGGCGAGGCTGCGTGCATCGGTGGCGCGGAAGTAGCGGCCGCCGGTCGCGGCGCTCATCGCCTTCAGGGTGTCCTCGTCGATCGAGACGGGCACGCGCTGGATCACCTCGCCGACGGGGGTCTGCATGGGCACATCCGCGAAACCCTTCGTGCCGAGTCCGATCGTGTAGATGCGGACATCGGTCGATTGTGCCAGCGCCGTTGCTTCCTCCGGCGCGAGTTCGCCCGCGTTCGACTCGCCGTCGGTCAGCAGAAGCAGCACGCGCGACCGGATGCGCGACTTGCCGTCGCGGTTGGCGCGCTCGGCGGCGTCGGCGAGCTTCTCCACGCCGAGCGCGACCGCATCGCCGATCGCGGTTCCCATCTCGCTCCGCAGCTCGGGGAATCGGATCTGCTCGAGCGCCTCGAGCACGACATCGTGGTCGAGGGTGAGGGGGACGAGACTGTCGGCCTTGCTTCCGAAGCAGATGATTCCGACGAGATCGTTCGGCCGACCCACGAAGCCGTCGCCACCCGCGACGAAGCGCTGCGCGACATCCTTGAGCGCATCGAGCCGGTTGATGCGCCGTCCGCCCTCCGAGAAGTCGAGGGCGCGCATCGAGTCGCTCCGGTCGATCACCATCTCGATCGCGACGCCCTCGACGAGCGTGCGCGTCGATTCGTCGGGTATCACGGGGCGCGCGAGCGCGAGAACGATGCACAGGATCGCGGCGGACCGCATGAGCGGAAGGAGCCGGCGCAGTCGCGTCGCGCGTCCTCGCGGCGCATGCTCCACCGAATCGAGCGAACTGAAGCGGACCGCGAGCCGGCCGCGCGCGCGCCAGGCCACGATCGGCGCGAGCGCGAGCGGCAGGAGGAGCAGCAGCCAGATCGAGGAGGGATGGAAGATCATTCCTCGCCTCCTGCGGCGCTGGCTTCGCCGGCTGCGGGCGTCGGTCGCGTCCGCTCGACGAAGCCGCGCGCTTCGGCCAGATGCGCGTCGCACTCGCCCCGCGAGGGTTCCATCGCCGCGAACTTCACGAGATCGGCGAGCCGAAGGAGCGCCCGCAGGTGCTCGATCTCGGTCTCGGGAAAGCCGCCGCGCGCGCGCGCCGCGTCGAGGAACTCGCGGGAGGTCTGGCGGTCGGCCGGAATGGCGTAGCGCCGCGCGGCGTATCCGCGGACGATCGTGGTGAGTGCGTCGTAGAACCGTCCGTACTCGCCGCGCGTGTGCGGGCCGTCGCGATCGAGCCGCGCGAGTTCGCCGAGCGCCCACGCATCGGGCGCGATCGGCCTCGCGGGGCGGCGCAGCAGCCACCACGCGCCGGCGCCGGCGAGCGCAAGGAGCACCGAGCCGAGGATCCAGGGCATCGGATCGGTCGGGACCTCGATCGGCACCTCGCCCTTGATGTCGCGGTACGAGGCCGGGTCCACCTCGTCGCCGATGATGCTCGCGATGGTGACGGCCGGCAGGACGATCGATCCGCGCTCCTCGCGCCCGTCGAGCTGCCAGCGGATCGGGAGTGGATCGGGACGCAGTTCGCCCGAATCGAAGGTCGAGAGCACGACTTCGATCGTGCGGCCCGGTCCGTTCCCGGGCGCCGTGCGCACCTCGAGCACATCGAATGCGCCGAGCGTCTCGAGGCGGTCGACACGCATGCTCTCCGCGCCCGCTCCCTCGATCAGGACCGTGTAGGTGATCGGAAGGCCGACCTCCGAGGTCGATTCACCGACACGGGCGTCGGCGACGATGCCGTCGAGCTCGGTGCGCTCGCGTGCCGGGCGCTCCTCGGCCGCAAGGGTGGTCGCCGGTCCCTGGGCGGGAGCCGGGAGGTTCGACGCCGCGAGGTTTGAAGCCGCGAGGATCGACGCCGCGAGGATCGATGTTGTGACGAGCGGCGCGATCATCCGCGTGCCTTCCGCGCTTCCTGGCGCTCGAGGTAGGCCCGCAGGGGCGCGATGAAGTCCCGCCCGGTCTCGACCGTGAGCGGCTCGGCTCCCGCGCGGCGGAAGCTGCGCGCACGCGACGCGGTCCGCTCGGCCGCAACTTCGCTCCAGCCCTCCCGGATCCAGCGCGACGAAGTGTCGAACGCGACCAATCGCCCCGACTCGAGATCCTCGAACTCGAGGATTCCCACATCGGGAAGCTCGCGCTCGCAGGCGTCGCCGACCACGATCGGCAGGATGTCGTGCCGACGGCGGAGCCGGGAGAGCGACTGCTCCCACGGCCGCGCACCGGGCGGCGACAGGAAGTCGCTCACGACGCCGATGACCGAGCGCTTCGACAGGGCCGCGTTCAGCTCGTCGAGCGCCTGCGCGATGTCGGTCCCACGCCCCGCCGGCTCGAACGCGAGCAGATCGCGCACGATCCGCAGCGCGTGCCGCGTGCCCTTCCGCGGCGGCACGAACGCCTCGATGCGGTCCGTGAAGAGCAGCATGCCGACGCGGTCGTTCGAGCGGATCGCCGAGAACGCGAGCGTCGCCGCGATCTCCGCAACGAGCTCGCGCTTCAACTGCGCACGCGTGCCGAACGAGAGCGAGCCCGAGAGATCGACCGCGAGCATCAGCGTGAGCTCGCGTTCCTCGCGGAAGACCTTCACATGCGGTTCGCCGGCGCGCGCGCTCACATTCCAGTCGATCGACCGCACATCGTCGCCGTAGAGATACGGACGCACCTCCTCGAACTCCATGCCGCGTCCCTTGAACGCCGAGCGATACCGGCCCGCGAGCACATCGCTCACCATGCGGTTGGTGCGGATCTCGATCGTTCGGATCTTGCGGCGGATCTCGGGCGACAGCATCGGTCGTCGATCGGTTTACGGAACGGGAACATGCTCGAGAAGCAGGCGCACGAGGTCGTCGCCGGTCTTCTCCTCCGCCTCCGCCTCGAAGCTCGGTACGAGCCGGTGCCGCAGCACCATCGGCGCGATGTCCTTCACATCCTGCGGAACGACATAGCCGCGTCCGTCGAGGAACGCCTGCGCACGCGCGACCCGCGACAGGGCGAGCGTGGCGCGCGGCGACGCGCCGTACGCGACCATGCCCTCGAGCGGCACCTTCGCGGAAACCGGATCGCGCGACGCGACCACGAGGCTCACGATGTAGTCCTTGAGGCGATCGTCCATCGCGATCTCGTCGATCACGGCCCGTGCGGCTGCGATCTCCTCGGGGCGCATGACGGGCGCAACGGTGGTCGGCGCGTTCGCACGCGTCATCCGGTCGAGGATCTGCCGTTCCTCGCGCTGCGTCGGATAGCGCACGACGAGCTTGAGCATGAAGCGGTCGACCTGCGCCTCGGGCAGCGGATAGGTGCCTTCCTGCTCGACGGGATTCTGCGTGGCGAGCACGAGGAACGGCTCGGGCAGGGGGAAGGTCTCGCTGCCGATGGTGACCTGGCGCTCCTGCATCGCCTCGAGGAGCGCCGACTGCACCTTCGCGGGCGCGCGGTTGATCTCGTCCGCGAGCACGATGTTCGTGAACACCGGTCCCTTCTTCACGACGAAGTCGCCGCTGCCGGGCCGATACACGAGCGTTCCGACGAGGTCCGCGGGCAGAAGATCCGGCGTGAACTGGATGCGCTGGAACGAAGTTCGCAGTCCGCTCGCGAGGCACGCGACCGCGGTGGTCTTGGCGAGTCCCGGCACGCCTTCGATCAGGATGTGCCCGTTCGCGAGCAGCCCGAGCAGGAGGCCGTGCACGAGCTCATCCTGCCCGACGATGACCCGGTGGATCTCCTCCTGAAGCAGCCGGAACGGTCGGCTCTTCTCGGCGACCTCCTTCTCGATCGCCGCGATGTCTCTCGATGCTGTGGCCATGTCGCGTCACGCTCCTCTGTCGGCCCGGGTCCTGGCTCGAGCCTTGTGCTGGTTCGAACGATCCGTCCGGAGTGGCTCCGTTCGGCTGCGCGGGGCAGGGCGTTCCGACGGAGAGGGTACGGGAAGCCGCGTGCGCAGGTCGGCGCGGGGCGTGGTATACCGCGCACCGCCCCGGGGATGCGCGACCCGCGGGCGATCCGTCGCACTTCGGGCCGAATTCCCGTCGTGAAGTGCCTCGCGAACTCGACCCGCGGCGCGAAGTTCAGGGAAGGCCACCAAATGTCGGAGACCACGCAGTTCCCTCGCATCGGTTGGATCGGGACGGGCATCATGGGCGCGTCGATGGTGGGGCACCTGCTGCGGGCCGGGCATCCCGTGCGGGTGCACACGCGCACGCGATCGCGCGCGGAGCCACTGCTCGCCGCCGGCGCCGTGTGGGCCGAATCGCCCGCCGCGGCCGCGGCGGATGCGGACATCGTCTGCTCGAATGTCGGGCTGCCCTCGGAGGTCGAGGAGGTCTACTTCGGCACTGCGGGCGTGCTCACCGCCGCGCGCGAGGGACAGCTCATCGTCGACTTCGGCACTTCACCGCCGTCGTTCGCCCGACGGCTCGCCGAGGCGGCCGACCGCATCGGTGCGGCCGCGCTCGATGCGCCCGTCTCCGGCGGCGATGTCGGCGCGCGGAACGCGACCCTCTCGATCATGGTCGGTGGCGAGGCCGCGGCCTTCGCGCGGGCCGAGGGGCTGTTCTCGCGGCTCGGAAAGAACATCGTGCATGTCGGCCCCGCCGGAAGCGGCCAGCGCACGAAGATCGTCAACCAGGTGCTCGTCGCGGCCAACACCCTCGGGATGTGCGAGGCCCTCCGCTTCGCATCCGAAGCCCGGCTCGAGTCGGAGCGCGTGCTCGCGGCGGTGGGGGGGGGGGCGGCCGCGTCATGGTCGCTGCAGGTCCTGGCGCCGCGCGTCCTGAAGGGCGACTTCGATCCCGGCTTCATCGTCGAGCATCTGGTGAAGGACCTCCGCATCGCGCGTGACGAGGCGGTCGAGCTGGGCCTCTCCCTCCCGCTCCTCGAGCTCAGCCTCGCCCGCTACGAGGCGCTCGTGGAGGCAGGGCACGGCCGCAAGGGCACGCAGGGGGCCTATCTCCTTCACGGGGCCCGATAAACACCGAAGTCCCCCCGCCCGAACCGCTTGCGGCGGACGGGGGGTTTGTGTATCCTTCGCGACTCTTCAAAGCGAGCCTCGCATGAGCACGATCCCGACTACCGGCACGGTGACCTTCACGATCAAGAGCGTTCCCCAGACGGACGGCGGCTTCCGCACCGTCGAGCGCCTGATGCGCCTCGAGCGCGGCGCGCAGCGCACGCTCAAGAAGCTTCAGAAGCACCGCATGGACAATCTCAACGAGCGCCGCCCGCGCGCCGGCCGCATCTGGCTGATGCGCGCGCGTTGCACGCGCCTCGTGCGCGTCGCCGCCGGCGAGTCGTTCACCATCCAGGTGACGCCGCAGCTCGCGAAGGACATCGCGAGCGTCGCGAGCCACCTCGAGATGAAGAAGGTCGGCTGAACCGATCCTCGCGCCGGATTCGGCGCGATCGGTGAGCGCAAACCGCATTCGAAACAGGCGCCCCGATCGGGGCGCCTGCTTCGTTTGATGCTTCCCGGTTCCGTCATCGTTCCCTCTCGCGCGCCAGCGTGCATCGCGCACCTCGCACACGCCCGCGGTGGAGGCCCTCCTGCAGGTCGACAGTTGCGCGGCTGACCCGTGCGGCGGGCGGCGGGTCAGGGCGCCTTGCTCTTCTGCAACTTCAGGTCGCT
>JBEAQW010000345.1:0-6215 GCA_041163725.1 Planctomycetota bacterium | reverse complement strand
CAGCGCAAGTACATGGAGTCGCTCTCCGCGTACGCGCGCCAGTTCCTCGACCAGATGCAGAAGCCGAACATCGAGGCGATCGACGGCCTGCCCCCCACCATCGCGATCGAGCAGCGCTCCGGCGGCCATAGCCCGCGGTCGATCGTCGCGACGACGACGGAGATCTGGGACTACCTGCGCCTCCTCTACGCCCGATGCGGCACGCCGACATGCTGGCACGCCGAGGAGAAGGGCAAGGGCAAGGCGAAGTCCATGCATGTCTGCGGCAAGGAGATCAGCGCGTCGAACCCGAGCCAGATCGTCGAGACGCTGGTGACGCGGTTCGCGGGCAAGCGCGCGATGCTGTGCGCACCCGTCGTGCGCGCGAAGAAGGGGTATCACCGCGAGGTGCTCGAGGGCCTGCAGAAGCAGGGACTCGTGCGCGCGCGGGCGAACGGCAAGATCGTGGACCTGCGCGAGGTGCTCAAGGAGGGCGGCGAGAATCCGCTGGGATTCGGGCGATACGAGAAGAACGACATCGACGCCGTGGTCGACCGCATCGTGCTCGACGACGCAGGCCGCCAGCGGATCGCCGAGAGCGTGGAGACCGCCCTCAAGCTCGCGGACGGCTCGCTCACCGTGCTCATCGAGGACGCATCCTCGCGCGACGGCTGGGCCGAGCACCGCTTCAGCGAGAAGTTCGCGTGCCCGGACCATCCCGAGTGCTCGCTCGACGAGCTCGAACCCCGCATCTTCAGCTTCAACTCGCCGCAGGGTGCGTGCTCCGAGTGCGCGGGCCTCGGCACGGTCAACGAGTTCGACGAGCACCTCTGCGTGCCCGACGCGACGAAGCCGCTCCGCGAGGCGATCGTGCCGTGGAGGAAGAACGGCCGGCGCATGAACATCTACTACGCGCGCCAGCTGCGTGGCTTCGCGGCGCTGATGAAGGTGGATCTCGACACGCCGTACGAGAAGCTCGCCCCGAAGGTCCGCGACCTGCTGATGCGCGGCAGCGACGCCGCGGGCTCGCGCGCTGCGATCGAATGGGAGGGCGTGCTGCCGCACCTCAAGCGCCGCGCCACCGACACCGAGAGCGAGAATGTGAAGGAGCGGCTCATGGCGTACATGAGCCAGGCCCCCTGCCGCGCCTGCGCGGGCGCACGCCTGCGCACCGAGTCGCTCGCGGTCAAGCTGCGGAGCGGCACCCTCTCGCTGTCGATCGCCGAGCTCGCCGCGATGACCGTCTCCCGCGCGCTCGCGGCGGTGCAGTCGCTCGAGCTCACGAACGAGCAGCGCACCATCGCGGCTCCGATCCTGAAGGAGATCGAGGCGCGCCTCGGCTTCCTCGCCTCGGTCGGCCTCGACTACCTCTCGCTCAACCGCACGAGTTCGACGCTCTCGGGCGGCGAGGCGCAGCGCATCCGCCTCGCGACCCAGGTCGGCAGCGGACTCGTCGGCGTGTGCTATGTCCTCGACGAGCCGACGATCGGCCTGCACCAGCGCGACAACGACCGCCTGATCGCCACGCTGCGCAGACTCTGCGACATCGGCAACACGGTGCTTGTCGTCGAGCACGACGAGGACATGATGCGTGCGGCCGACTGGATCCTCGACATCGGTCCCGGACCGGGCCGCCATGGGGGAACCCTCGTCGCCGAGGGCGATATGCGCGCGATCGCCGCGCACCCGACGAGCCTGACCGGCGAGTACCTCTCCGGACGGCGGAAGATCGAGGTGCCTGCCGAACGCCGCAAGGTCGCCGAATCGAAGGCGATCGTCGTCAAGGGCGCGTGCGCGAACAACCTGCGGAAGATCGATGTCGCGTTCCCGCTCGGAGGGATCGTGTGCGTCACGGGCGTCTCCGGCTCGGGGAAGTCGACGCTCGTGAACGACATCCTCCTGCAGGCCGCGAAGAAGCATGTCCTCGGCGAGCCCGCGTCACCGGGCGGCTACACGAGCGTGAAGGGACTGGCCTCCATCGCACGCGTGGTCGAGGTCGACCAGACGCCGATCGGCCGCACGCCGCGATCGAATCCCGCCACCTACACGGGGATCTTCGACGAGATCCGCAAGATCTGGTCCATGGTGCCGGAGGCGAAGATCCGGGGCTACGAACCCGGACGCTTCTCGTTCAATGTGAAGGGCGGCCGCTGCGAGGCGTGCCAGGGCCAGGGCGTGAAGCGCATCGAGATGCACTTCCTTCCCGACGTGTTCGTCGACTGCGAGGTCTGCAAGGGCAAGCGCTACGCCCGCGAGACCCTCGAGATCCGCTACCGCGGACGGACGATCAGCGATGTGCTCGAGGCCACCGTCGAGGACGCGCTGCAGTTCTTCGACGCGCATCCGAAGATCCACCGCATGCTCGAGTGCCTCCGCGATGTCGGCCTCGGCTATCTGCAGCTCGGCCAGGCCTCGACGACGCTCTCCGGCGGCGAGGCGCAGCGCGTCAAGCTCGCGACGGAGCTCGGCAACGCCACCGACGCGAACACGCTCTACATCCTCGACGAACCGACCACGGGACTTCACTTCGCGGATGTCGCGAGGCTGCAGAGCGTCCTCGACCGGCTCGCGGCCAAGGGACACACGCTCGTCGTGATCGAGCACAACCTCGACATCATCAAGTGCGCCGACTGGATCATCGACCTCGGTCCCGAGGGCGGCGATCGCGGCGGCACGGTCGTCGCCACAGGTACGCCGGAGGCGCTCGCACGCCACAAGACCTCGTGGACGGGCAAGTGGCTCAAGCCCGTGCTGCGCTGAACGCAGACGGGCCTGACCGACCTGGGCGATCGACCCGGGCGATCGGCCCAGGGCGATCGGCCCAGGGCGATCGAGCGAGGGCGCGCGCGCTCACGAGATGCGGTAGCGAATGTCCGGTCCGGGCATCACATGACCCTCGACCGGAGTGATCGCCATGATGACATGGGTGTTCGCCGAAGGCGCCTTGCGGGCGTTGTTCGAACGGTTGCGGGCGCGGCGCATGATCTCGTCGAGTTCATTGCAGAGCGACTTCACGCGCGCGACCTCGTCGTCGTTGAGGTTCTCCCAGTGCATCGCGATCCGCTTCGCGCCCATGCCACCCTCGCTCTTCGCGTCGAGTACGGCGGCGCGGCTCTCGGCGAGCCACGGCTTGAGGAACTCGCCCATGCGCTGCGTCTCGCGCTTCGAGCCGCCGTCGATCGCGAAACCCAGTTCCTGGGTGGTGACGCGGTAGTAACGCGGACGCTTGCCACGACGGCCAGGCGTCGGCTCGCCGGCACGGGAGGTCAGCAAACCCGCCCTCTCGAGGTGGCGGAGATGGAAGTACAGCGCGGTGCGGTTCAGGCCAACTGCCTGCGCGAGCTCGGTCACGGACGACTCGCCGAGCCGGCGCGCCGCTTCGAAGATCCTGAGGCGCAGTGGCAGGCGAACGCCTTGCCAGATCGGTGCGCGGGTCAGGGAGAGCTTCGAACCATCGATGTTGCTGTCAGACATGGAAGCAGGAATCCGTTTCGGCGCGCGCGATCCATCAGGCGCCGAAATGCAGATGAATGGCCGCTGAGCTTGAACACCGTGCGACGAACTGCCAACGCCCAAGGCCGTCGAGCGTTGGTGGCGCAAGAGGCGTGAAACCTCCAGCGTGTCGCACGATCTGCAGAAGCTCATGCGCTGCGAACAAATGCAGCGAATCCCCGCGGCTTTCAAACCGCGGCTGCCGAGCGCGAACCCTCACGACGAGGAGTCCATCCGCTGCGAGCAACCGCCTCGCTTCCCTCAAGAGGGCCACAGGATTCCAAAAACGCTCCGCGCTGTCAAGAAGCGCCGCAGATTTGAACGCGCCGGTGGCCAGACCCGATGATGCTAGTTCGTCAACGCATGACGCGTGAAGGAAACTCATCGGATTTTCATGAGCACCTGCACCGCTTCGCCGGCGCAGCTCCGCGACCGCGGGAGCATGCTCCTCGACCGCGTGCACCTCGACCCCGTCCTTCGCCCGAAGGAAGGCGCTGATACCGCTTCCCGCGCCGAGCACCGCGATCGGCCCGTCGAGCTGACGGAGCAGAGCGAGTTCCGCCGAGACCCGCGCCTGCAACTGCGGATCCTCCATGAATCTCCCCCACTCCGATCCAGGCGCAGGCTCCCCGGAGGCCTCCGGGTTCCACGGGATCGGACCCGAGAGCATCGCGCGTTCGACGAGCGGGGTCCCTTTCCACCGCTCCCAGACCTCGCGAAGGTCGGGCGCGAGCCGGTCGAACCCCCACTTCTCACGGAACCGCGCGAGGCTCGCGGCGAGCCCGGCACCCGTGTCCGCGAGATTCGGCCGCCAGTGCCGCTCCGCGTGGAAGTGCCGGAACACCACCCGTGTCGTCGCGAGCGCAGTCCACCCCGCGAGGTTGAGACGCATCGCGAGCTCCTCCGTCTGTCCGCGCAGCACCGTCTCGTCGTAACCGCCGACCTCGGCGATCGCCGCACGGCGCGAGGCGTGGAAGCACCCCATCGCGTGCTCGACCTCGACGGTCTCCGGCAACCCGTCGATCGGCAGTCCCTGCCCGAGGTGGTGGTAGCCGAGCGGACTGATGATCGCATCCCCGAGCGCATGTACACGACCGTCGGGAAGGAGCTGCAGCCCCGTCATGACGCCGAGCCGCGGATCCGCGGCGAGAAACTCGACGCAGCGCGCCACCCATTGCGGCGTATCCACGAGCACATCGCCGTCGAGACGCATGATGAACTCGCCCTCGGTCCGCGCGTGCAGCTCGTTCAGGACCCTCGACAGCACGCCGCAGTGCGGCAGTTCGATCAGCCGCAGGAACGGGCGTCCAACGCGCGGAGACCCGGCGGGCCAGCGTCGTCGGCTCCACTCGCGCGCCGTCTCGAGGCTGTCGTCGGTGCTTCCGTCGTCGGCCACGACGATCTCGAGGTCGGTCGGATCGTCGCGAAGCGTGTCCTCGAGATTCGCAAGCAGTGCGCCGAGGAAGTCATGGCGCCCGTCGCGCGAGCTCGCGCGGCCGTTGTTGTAGTTGGGAACGATGACGGTCGCGACGGGCACCCTCGGAGATCGGCACATTCGCCACGCCCCCTGCAGCCGCTACCATCGTCGCCATGACCGCCGAGTTCCCACCCGTCGAGGAGCCGCGCCTGGCGCTCCGCGTGCTGATGATGCCGCGCGACACGAATCACCAGGGCACGATCTTCGGCGGGATCGTCCTGGCGCACATCGACCAGGCGGGCTATGTGGAGGCGCGCAGGCATGGCCTCCATCGCTGGGTGACCGCGAGCGTTGATCGCGTGGACTTCAAGGCGCCCGTGCTCGTCGGCGAGATCGTCGAGTTCCGAACCCGCACGATCCGCATCGGCCGCAGCTCGGTCACCGTGCAGGTCGTCGTCGACGCCGAGCGAATGGACGGCGCGTGGACCCGGGTCACCGAGGCGCAACTCACGATGGTGGCGGTGAACGCGGAGGGCCGCTCGATCCCGATCGGCGACGCACCCCGATCGGAGGCGGACGGTCGACGATGAGAGGCGCGCGACTGGGAATCCTGATCTCGGGCGGCGGACGCCACGCACTCAACATCCACGAGTCGTGCCGGTCGGGCTTGCTCGCCGCCGAGGTGGCCATCGTCATCGCGCACCGCGAGGAGGCACCCGGAGTGGAGCGGTGTCGGCGCGCCGGCCTGCGCGTCGCCATCATCCCACCGGGCGAGGGGCTTGCGGACCGCATCGACCTCGCGCTCGAGGCCGCAGGCGTCGGAATCGTGTGCCTCGCCGGCTATCTGCGTCATTTCCGCGTCGGCGACCGCTGGCGGGGCCGAACCCTCAACATCCATCCGTCGCTCCTGCCCGACTTCGGTGGCCACGGCATGTTCGGCGCGCGCGTCCACGCTGCGGTCCTTGCCGCCGGCCGACGCGAGAGCGGCTGCACCGTGCACGAGGTGGACGAGGAGTACGACCGTGGGCCGGTGGTCCTGCAGCGAACTTGCGCGGTTCTGCCGGATGATTCGGCCGAATCGCTCGCGGCGCGCGTATTTGAGGAAGAGCGGATCGCGTACCCGGAGGCGATCGGCCGGTTCCTTTCGCGCCCCCCCTTCGCAACCGCCGCCGCGGCAACGAGCAGATGAAGCGCCCTGCGACCTCAGCACCCCGACAGGCGATCCGCATGGCGGCGCTGGCTGCGGTCCGGCTCGCGATCGGTCTCGCGCCCGCGCTGGCAGCGATCGCTCCATGTGAAGAGGTGGCGGCGCAAGCCCCCATCGCCG
>JBEAQW010000344.1:0-4059 GCA_041163725.1 Planctomycetota bacterium | reverse complement strand
GATGTCCTTCTTCAGTACGACACCATCGATGGCGGATGGCCGCGCATCCGGGGGCGTCGCGCCGCGCTCGCGGCGGTCGGCCGCGACGCGTGGCGAGAGATGTCGCCCGATGCGCGCGATGCCGAGATCGATCGGCACGAGGCCGCGTTCGCCACGCTGCTCGACGAGGAGGTGTTCGCGCCTCTCATGCAGGCCGCGGGTTGGACGCGCGAGGAGTTCGAGGCACGGCTGTCGGCGATCGCCACGCGCGTGGAGCGGCAGGCGGTGAACTACCGCCAGATCCGCAAGGACGCGCTTCGCCGCAAGTACGGCGGCGACGCACCGATCGAGGTCATCGAGCGCGAGCGCGCGCCGAGCCAGCTCGACGCGCATGTGATCCTCGAGAATGTGCCGCCGGAGGTCGCGTTCCGGTTCCAGCAGCTCGCGCTCGAATATCCGGGCACGGTCTCGGTCGAGCCGACGATGAAGCGCGTCCGGCCGTACGACCTGGTGGAGCTCTCTGTCGCCCGCGCGGGGTTCCCCTCGCCGGTGCGTTCCTCGCGCGCGATCGACCTCACGCTCGAGGGTGTCGCCGACCACATCGTCGGATACATGCGCGGCGTGTACGCCGAGGATGTCGCGGAGCGGCCGTTCCGGGCGGCGGATGGCAGCGAGGATCTCAAGGGCTACCGCGAGGGGCGCGATCAGATCGGCTCGCGCGGCGTGGAGCGGACCGCGGAGGAGATCCTGCGCGGCACGCGCGGCCGCGTCGTGCGCGATCTGCTGGCGCGCACGGAGGAGCGCATCGAGCCGATCACGGGCGAGGATGTCGAACTATCGATCGACATCCGGCTGCAGGCGCGGCTGCATGCGCTGCTCATGCCCGAGGTCGGACTCGCGCGCGTCTCGCAGTACCAGGTCGGGTGGGAGCGCGACGGCGCGCCGAAGGTGGGGCCGCTGCCGGTCGGCACCGAGTTGAAGGGTGCGATCGTGGTGCTCGATGTCGAGACGGGCGGCATCCTCAGCGCGGTGAGTTCGCCCACGCTCGCCGACGGACGGGCGATGTCGCGCGACGACCGCGCGCGCGAACTGCCGTCGATGTTCCGCGCGTTCGAAGGCGTGTACCCGCCCGGCTCGATCCTGAAGCCGCTGATCCTGTGCGCCGCCGCGGCCGAGGGCGTGCTCGCTCCGGGAGAGGAGATCGACTGCCAGGGGCACTACTTCCCCGATCGCGAGGACATGCTGCGCTGCCACAGCTTCCGCCCAGCGCTCGGAAAGACGCTCGTGCACGGTCCGACGAGCGGCGCGCTGGCGGTCGCGAAGAGCTGCAACATCTTCTTCTACACGCTCGGCGACAGGCTCGGCGTCGACCGCCTCGCGCCATGGCTCTCACGCTTCGGACTCGGCGACCGGCTCGGCGCGGGCCTTGCCTACGAGCGGCATGAAACCGTACGAAGCGGCGATTCGGCGGCCGTCGGGATCCGGACCGTGGTGGTCGGCGAGTCGGGTGGAACGATTCCCGACCCCGCTTCCTCGGCGACTCGGCGGGATCGTGTGTCGGAAGCGCTCCTCGGCATCGGACAGGGGCCCCTCACCTGGACGCCGCTTCACGCGGCGCAGGCGTATGCGACGCTCGCGCGACGGGGCGTGTGGATCGCGCCCACCATCTACAAGGCGCTGGAAGGATCGCAGGAGCGGATCGATCTCGGGATTCCCGCGTGGGCCATCGACGAGTGCATCGAGGGACTTCATCTCGGCGTGACGGCAGGCTTCGGAAGCGGACATCACATCACGCTCGCCGATGGTGCGCGTGAAGCGCTCTTCGAGATCCCCGGCGTGCGCCTGTGGGGCAAGACCGGAACGGCCACCGCGCCGCCGCTTCGCATCGATCTCGATGGCGATGGAACCGACGAGCGGGTGCAGACCGACCACGCGTGGTTCGTCGGCTTCGCCGCCGGCGAGGGTGGAAGGCCGCGGTATGTGATCGCCGTGCTCGTCGAGTACGGCGGCTCCGGCGGCAAGGTCGCCGGTCCGATCGCAGCCGAATCGATCCGCGCGCTCGTCGCGGAGGGATACTTCGATGGGCGCGCCGATCGGAGAGATCGGCGATGAGCCGTACGGGCTATACGGGCACGAGTCTCTACAGCGGGACCGATTCGCGCATGCGTCTCGGGCTGCGGCTCGCGACGCCCGCATGGCTCTGCGTGATCGCCGCGGCGCTGCTGTCGATCGTCGGCATCGCCGCGATCGGAACGACGCGACCCGAACTCGCATCGAAGCAGCTGGTGTTCCTCGCGGTGGGTGTCGCCGCCGCCGCCTGCGCCGCGGTCGTTCCCCCGCGCATGCTGCGCAACCTCTCGTGGGTCTTCCTGCTCCTCGCGGTTGCGGCGCTCGTCTTCGTCCTGCTCCCGTTCGTTCCCAAGTCGCTCGTCACGCCGCGCAACGGAGCGCGGTCGTGGATCAACCTCGGCGCCGCCGACTTCCAGCCGTCCGAGGTGGCGAAGGTCGCATTCATCCTGTGCATCGCGCAGTGGTACTCGCTGCAGGGGAGTCCGCGCACGCTCGGGGCGCTCGTCGTCCCGGGTGGCATCGCCGCGGTGCTCGTCGGCCTCATCGTCCTCGAGCCGGATCTCGGGAGCGCGCTGCTCTTCGCCCCGACGCTCGCGGCGATGACGATCGTCGCCGGCATGCGCATCCGCTACCTGCTTCTCGCGCTGCTCGCCGCGGCGCTGCTCGCTCCGCTCGCCTACTTCGTCGTGCTGAAGCCGTACCAGCAGGCGCGCATCGATGCGATCGTCGCGCAGATCCGCGGCGATGACCGCTTCGAGTCGACGATCGGATTCCAGGGGTGGCGTGCGATGCGGCTCGTGGGAGCGGGAGGGCTTGCGGGCCATTCCCGCGAGGAGGCGCGCGCGCTGATCGAGTTCAACCGGCTGCCCGAGGAGCACAACGACATGGTGTTCGCCGTGGTCGTCTGCCGGTTCGGGTTGCTCGGCGCAGCGCTCGTGCTCGGCTGCCACGCGCTGTTCGCGGCGGGTGCGTTCTCCATGGCGATGCTCGCGCGCGACGGATTCACGAAGCTCGTCGCGGTCGGGATCGGCTCGCTGCTGTTCGCACAGATGACGGTGAACATCGGCATGACGATCGGCCTGCTGCCGATCACGGGTGTCACGCTGCCATTCACGAGCTACGGCGGCAGTTCGCTGCTTTCCTGCTGGATCCTGACGGGCCTCCTCGTCGGAATCGGCATCCGACCGCCCACGGGCGGAGAGAAGGATCCCTTCGATGGCTGAGCGTCCGAGTTCCCGCCAAGACACCGCCGCGCGCGAGGCCCAGCTCGCGGAGTGGCTCGCCTTCTCCCCGGAGCCCGAGCCGATTCCCTGCGATGACGAGGCGCGTGCGACGCTCGCGCGCCTGGGAGTCGAGCTGGACGAGACGGAGGAAAGCAGGCTCGCGCGATACCTCGGCATGCTCTTCTGGACGAACGAGCGGATCAACCTCACGCGGATCGACCGGGAGAGCGCCTGGACGCGTCATGTCGTCGACAGCCTCTCGCTGCTCGCACCGCTTGCGTCGATCGAAGGAGTCGCGCGCGGCATCGACATCGGTTCGGGAGGCGGGCTTCCCGCGATCCCGCTCGCAATCGCGCGGCCCGACATCGCGTGGACGCTGCTCGAAGCGACCGCGAAGAAGGCGCGATTCCTCGAAGCCGTCGTGCGCGCACTCGGACTTGCCAATGTCACCGTCGTGCAGGACCGCGCCGAGCGCGCGGCGCGCGGGGTGATGCGCGAATCGTTCGATGTCGCGACCTCGCGCGCGGTCGGCGGACTGGCGGATCTCGCGCTCTGGAGCATTCCGTTTCTCCGCATCGGCGGCGTCATGCTCGCGATCAAGGGCGAGCGGGCAGCGGAAGAAGTCGCTTCCGCGAAGCAGGTGCTCTACGAACTCCATGCGGCTGCGGTCGGCGAGATCCGGACCGAGACCAATACCATCGTCGCGATCGAGAAGCAGCGGAAGACGCCCGCCAAGTTCCCCTGATTGCGCCCGTGTCGAGGCGCCCCGCGTGCGAGGCTAGTACGG
>JBEAQW010000343.1:0-4324 GCA_041163725.1 Planctomycetota bacterium | reverse complement strand
CTTGGGGTTCGCCTTCGCCTCGAGGAGCGCCTGCAGCATGAGCGGCGCGACGGTCGTCGCGTCGGACTCGATCACGAACAACGGGGTCTTCTCGGTGAGCTTGTCCCAGGTGATCTTCTCGTTGGGCGTCGCGCCCGAGTACGAGCCGTAGCTCGTGGTCGAGTCGCTGATCTGGCAGAAGTACGCCCACGGCTTCACCTTCGCGCCGAGGTCGTACTTGATGCTCGGCACGACGCAGATCGGGAAGTCGCCGGCGATG
The DNA here is from genome assembly GCA_041163725.1 of Planctomycetota bacterium. Taxonomy (GTDB): domain Bacteria; phylum Planctomycetota; class Phycisphaerae; order Phycisphaerales; family SM1A02; genus QWPT01. The sequence continues at coordinate 4,065 of JBEAQW010000343.1, read as the reverse complement.
CCGCCGCCGATCTGGAAGAAGCCGATGCCCTTGCCCTTCGAGAGCACGCGGTAGTCGTCGTAGAAGTGCGCCATGTACTCGATGCCGCTCTTCACGATCGAGGCGCTGCAGTCGTTGAACTTCACATGCGAGGCGAAGATGTTGCCGAAGGTCGAGTCCTCGTGTCCGGGCACGACGATCGGCAGGTTCGCCTTCGCCGCCGCGAGCAGCCAGCACTCGTCGGGATTGCCCTCGTACTTCGACTTCGGCAGCGACAGCACGAGCTCGTAGAAGTAGTCGTGCCAGAAGCGGCGCTCGCCCTTCTCGCTCGCGCGCTTCCACATCGGCACGAGGATCTTCTCGACGGCGCGGAACGCCTCGTCCTCGGGGATGCTCGTGTCGGTGACGCGGCGCATGCGCTGCTTCAGGATCCGCGTGTCGTCCTTCTTCGTGAAGTAGCGGTACTCGGGGAAGTCCTTGTACGAATCGTGCGCCACGAGGCGGAACAGCGACTCCTCGAGGTTCGCGCCGGTGACCGAGAGGCCGTGCACGAGGCCCGCGCGGATGGCGGGCGCGAGCGAGATCCCGAGCTGCGCCGAACTCATCGCTCCCGCGACCGCCCAGTACATGCGTCCGCCCGACTGGACATGGTCCCAGTAGGCGAAGAGCGCGTCGCGGGTCGAGCGCGCATTGAAGTTGCGGTAGTTGCGCGCGATGAAGTCGAGGATCGGAAGCTTGGTGTTTCGCATGGAAACGGAGCAATGTACCTCAACTCGCGGGTGGGGAGGCTTGCCGCGGTGCTGCGCGCGGGCCCCGCGGTCGTTGGCCGGCCGACCGGTTACCGGCGCCTTCGTTTCCCCGGCTTCCGCGGCGCGCGGGGGCATCGCTTGACGCGCGCCATTCGAGCGATATCTGTTCGCTATGCCTCGCGTACAACCGAATCGGGTCGAGAAGACGATGTCGCCGTCCGCCCGGTGCACGCGTTCGCCCGCCGTCGTCGCGGGTGGTGCCCTCCGCGGCATCGTGTGCAGCGCCGTACTCGGCATCGCCTCCGCGGCGTCCGCCGGTGGGGGCGGCGGAGTGGTCGATCTCGTGACCGTCGGCGATCCGGGCAACGCGCCCGATACGCGCGTCCAGGAGATCGGCGCGGTCGCCTGCGGTGCGGTGGACCACGAGTTCCGCATCGCTCGGTTCAAGGTGACGATCGGCGAGTACGCCGCGTTCCTGAACGCGGTCGCGCGCAGCGACCCGCACGGGCTCTACAACCCGCAGATGGCGAACAACCGCAACATCGCCGGCATCGCGCGCACGGGTACGGCGGGCAAGTATGTCTACACCGTGATGGACAACGGCGGCGACAGCTCGAACCGGCCGATCACCTATGTGAGCTGGTTCGACTGCGCGCGCTTCGCGAACTGGATGTCGAATGGACGGCCTTCGGGCGGGGCAGAAGCGTCGACCACCGAGGATGGCGCGTACACGCTCCTCGGCCGCAGCGCGGGCGCCGCCGTCGCCCGCAACGCGATCAACCCGAACACGGGTTCGGCGCCTGCGTTCTTCATCCCTTCCGAGCACGAGTGGTACAAGGCCGCCTACTACTCGCCCGCGAAGGGCGGCGCGGGTGTGCCGGGCTACTACGCGTACGCCACGCAGAGCGACGAGCGCCCTGGGAATGCGATCGGACCGCTCGCGAACCAGGCGAACTACCGCGCGAACGAGATCTATGCGGTGACCGGCGTCGCAACCTACGACGCCAATCAGAACTACCTCACCGATGTCGGCGCATTCACCGGTAGCCCGAGCCACTACGGCACCTTCGATCAGAGCGGCAACACCTACGAGTGGAACGACATGGAGGGCGCACCCACGCTCCTGCGGCAACGGCGAGGCGGAACCTTCGAGGGTGTGTTCACCGGTTCATCGATCTCGTTCTGGCACTCGAGCACCTGGGCGCCCGACTTCGAGAGCTTCAAGTTCGGATTCCGCCTCGCGGCGCCCGCGGAAGCGGCGCCACCAGCGCCGTGCCCCGCCGATTTCGATGGCGATGGAAGCGTCGGCGGCGCGGACCTCGCGATCCTGCTCGGTTCATGGGGCACCGCCGGCAAGGGTGGATCTCCCCACGATCTCGACGGCGACGGAGGCGTGGGAGGTGCCGACCTCGCGATCCTGCTCGGTGCGTGGGGGCCCTGTGGCCGCTGAGCGGGCGTGAACCGTCGGACTGGCGCTTGGACATCCCGCACCCGCGCATTACTCTTGTCGAATGCGCCAAAAGATCAACTGCACCGCGCTCGTCGCCGCGTCCCTCGCGCTTCCCGCAGCAGCCGAGATCATCCACCGCACGCCGAACCTCACGATCCCCGTGACGCAGATCGGCGTCTGGATCAACCTCGAGACGGGCGCGACCTCGACCACCGCCGTGGCGCCCCCCGGATGGGACTTCAACTTCTACACCTCGGGTGGCTACACCGAGGGGCCCGCCGTGGGCATGGCGAATCTCGTGTTCTACACGGGCAGTTCGAACGGCTCGGGATTCATGCGCTACCCCGGCACGCTGTTCGGCACGCCGCCGAACCTCGATCCGGGAACGACGGTGGCGTCCTACGGCGTCTACGGGTCCGGCCTCGTGCACTTCGGACCGCAGGAGGGCGCGTGGAAGCTCGCGAGCGACAACCGTGTCGGGCTGAAGTTCGTCGCCGCCGACGGCCAGCTGCACTACGGATGGGCGCGCTTCGCCGTGGGCGCGAACTCAAGCAACCGCGTGCTCGTCGAGTATGCCTATGAATCGACGCCGAACACCTGCATCGCCGTCGGCGCGACGCAGGGCGGTCCACCTGCGGACTGCTCGGCGCCCCCGCCCTATGTTCCCTGCTCGCCGTCGAATGGCGAGCTGTTCATCGGCGACAACCTCCTGATCGCGAACCAGGTGACGACGCAGCCCCATGCGGTCGCCTCGGGTGGCTGCGAGTTCACCATCGGACACGCGAACTACTACCGCTTCATGCCGACCGAGTCGGGCGTGTTCACGGTGAGCACCTGCGCCACCTCCGTCGACACGAAGCTCGCGATCCTGACCGACTGCACCCCGGACGCGAGCGTCCTTGCCTGCAACGACGACTTCTGCGCCGCATCGAGCGCGGTGACCTTCACCGCCACCGCGGGAGTGCCCGTGTATGTCGTCGCCGGCGGCGCCGGCACGGCGACGCTGCTGCCGACCTGGATGCCGGTCACGATCGAGCCGCCGTACGACCCGTGTGCGAACCCGCCGTCGGTCGGGCTCGGCGCGACGCCGGTGACCACGAACATCGCCGTTCCGCCGCTGGACATGACGGGCTACTGCGACCCCGGCCCGCTCCATCCCGCCATCATCTACAAGGCGAACTACGCGCGCTGGACCGCACCGAAGACCGGCTACTACTCGTTCGGCATCTGCCAGGGTCAGATCTCGGCGCATGTCGCGGTGCTCACCGAGTGTGGCAACGCCGCGACGGCGCTCGCCTGCTCCTACGACCACTGCCTCGCGATCGGCGGCGCGCGGGTCGAGTTCTGGGCCGACGGCGGCGTCGAGTATGTGCTCGCCTACGGCGTCGACGATCCGATCTGGCCGCTGCCCGACTCGGTCATCCTCGAGGTTTCGGTCGAGGAGCCTCCGCCGGAACCGTGCGGCGAGGATCTCCTCGAGGGCACGCTCGGCATGCAGTCGATCCGCCTCGACTTCGAGTATCCGAACCTGCCGCTCGCGGGTTCGCCATGCAGCTTCACCTACGGCGACCAGGCGCTGCGCTATCCGAAGTACCTCCGCTTCGTGCCCCCGGTCACGGGCCTCTACACGATGGGCAACTGCTCGGACACCGACCCGAACGACTGGGGCATCTACGATCTCCGCATCGCGGTGATGAGCGAGTGCGGCGATGCGTCGACGATCTTCGCGTGCGACGACAACGGCTGCAACGGCGATACGCCGCCCTGGACCTCGAGGATCCGCGACCTCCCGCTGACGGCGGGAGTGCCTGTCTACATCGGGCTCGGCGGCAACGGCCCCGCGGCTCCGGGACCGTTCGCGTTCGAGATCTCGGTCGAAGGAGGCGT
>JBEAQW010000342.1:0-5738 GCA_041163725.1 Planctomycetota bacterium | reverse complement strand
CGCGTGCTCGCGGATTCCCCGAGGCGATGACACCCATGGTCGACCCGCGCGGAGCGGTCCGGATCCTCGAGCTCGGTGCGCCTCCCGCGCGCGGCGCATGGCCGCGCGGCCGCGCGCTGCTAGGATTCGCACTGATTTCGGCGCTCGCCGCGCATACCGCGCGCCCGGGCGGATTCCCCCAGTCGGTGCAGGCCGCGGGGATGTCGTCCGCGGGCACCGAAACCCGATCACGGGAGTCCGGTCACATGAAGGTGTTGATGACGATTGGTGCGGCGGCGGCGTTGTCCGCGGGTGCGAGTGCGCAGGACGCGGTTCAGTGGCGCGTGGAGGATGGGGGGAATGGGCATTGGTACGGGATTCGGAGCAAGCCCATCAGCGATATGACTTGGCAGCAGATGCACGAAGCTGCGACAGAGTTGGGAGGTCATCTCATCACGATCGCCAGTGCTTCCGAGGATGGTTTCGCGTTTAACTACTTTGTCTCGCTGCAGCGCGACATGATGGGAGGACCACTCGGTCTCTTCCGATCGCCCGCCGGAACATGGCAATGGGTGACTGGCGAAGCCCTGACCTACACCAACTGGCGCGGACCTTGCTGCGGAAATCCAGCAGCGCCAGACAACGGGCCTCTGCAGCCGTTCGCAACCTGGATCGGTCCCGAGCAGCAAGCGTCCATCATCGGCCGCTGGGAGGACTGGAGCGACGCGGAGCTCGGAAACCCCGCGCAGCCTTTCTCGGAGTTCATGGTGGAGTGGGATGCTGACTGTAACGGCGATGGACTGGTCGACTTCGGGCAGATTCAGAGTGGCATGCTCGACGATCTTGATCAAGACAATGTTCCAGACTGCTGCCAGTCGGGGACGACGTGTTTTCCCCTCGCGATCGAGTGGCAAGTTGCCGCAGGCGGAAACGGACATTGGTACGCCGTGCTTGACGGCCTACCCGTCTCCTGGAATCAGTGGAACTCCGTCGCTGCGAGTCTAGGTGCCCATCTGCTCTCGGTTTCAAGCCTCGCGGAGCAGAGCTTCATCATGTCGACCTATGGCGGCGCGATGCTTGGTCTGCATGCAGATGCCGGATCAGCTGGATTCGTCTGGGCTACAGGCGAGCCGATGAACTTTCAATCCTGGGGCGGTTCGTCGTGCTCGTCAGGACCGTATCCGAACAACCCGACAGGACAGGAGCGATTCGTCGCGCTTCGGCGAGATCCATGCGGCGATGTCTGGGACGACTTCTTCGCGATCGAACTCGGCGGGTCTGTTGGAATCACGATCGAATGGTCCGCCGACTGCAACGCTGACGGTATCGTCGACTACGGCCAGATCCGTTCCGGTGAACTCGCCGACGCAGACGGCAACAACATCCCCGACTGCTGCGAGAGCCCATCGCCGTGCGGATGCGAAGGCGACACAAACCTCGATGGCGCCGTCGACGGCATCGACCTCGCCACGGTCCTCACGCGGTGGGGCCAGTCCGGCGCGAAGTTCCCTGACGCCGACTGCAATCGCGATGGATCGATCGACGGAAGCGATCTCGCGATCGTGCTCGGCGGATGGGGTGCGTGCCCATGACCGCCTCGTTGGAGATCGCCGCCCATTTGTCCGCAGAAGTGACGAATGACGGAGGAGTCTGACCTCGGGGCGATAGACTAAGCATGTCCATAGTCACCCCCCCTGCGCCAACCGCGCAGGCAGCGAGCCGCCGCAAGGCGGCTCCGCACTTTTTCGGAGGCGTCGGTCGCGGTCCGAGCTCAGCACGCATACGGAAAGGAAGGCACTTCATGCCGCGGTTCGGCACGCAAGTGTTCGTCGACGGGCTCAATCTCATGCACGGCGCCTGCCGCCTGTTCAGCTGCCACTGGGTCGACCTCAGGGCAATGGCGAGTTCCGTCCTGCCGCCCCGGATCTTCCGCGTGGACCGTGTGCATCTCTACACATCGCTCCTCGATGGTCGGCTCGATGCCGGATTGCCGGCGGCGCAGCATGCCCATCTCCGCGCCCTTCGGGCGATGGGAGGATGTGAGGTCCACCTGGGAACGCTCGTCCAGTCGAGACGCCGCGGCTTCGTGACGAGTCCAGCCGACCTGCGCGGTCGATCGGTCGAGATCGAGGTGCATAGCGAGAAGGGATCGGATGTCAGCCTCGCGGTTGATCTTGTCGATCTCGCACACCGAGGAGCCTTCGAGGCGGCCCTGGTCATCAGCAACGACGGAGATCTCCGACGCGCGATCGAGGTGGCGCGCTTCGACCTCGACCGCCGGGTCGGTGTGCTCAATCCGCACCCGGGTCGTCAGAGCAGGGAACTCGTTCGTGTCTCCTCGTTCCTGCGCACGATCCGCCGTTCGGATCTCGTTCGCAACCGCCTGCCCGACGAGATCCGTGATGCGCATGGGCTTATCCGCCGCCCCTCGCGCCCCGGCTGGTAGATCGACCTACTTCTTCAGAAACCCATCCAGCTTCGCCCGCGCTTCGGGCGTGTGGCGGAGCTTCACGAGGTGATCGCGTTCGCACGCGATCGCCGCGTCCCAGCCCTGTGCGAGTCCGACGCGCACCGCGTCGATGCACGCGGCGCCATGCTTCGTCGCGCCCGCGGTCTTCGCGAGTTCATCGCATACCGGCGCAATCGTCGCCGCGTTCGCCGGAGAGATCGCTCGACGCGGCGCGCGCATCGAGACGAAGCAACCCGTCGACGCATCCTGCGACTTCACCCATGCGATCGCCGCGGTGATCGCTCCATCGGCGCCGCTTCCCGCATCGGCACGCACATCGAACAGGCACTGCGGCGCCTCGCCCACGGGCCATGTCGCGCCCGTCGCCGTCCGCTCGATCGCGAGCGCCGGCAGGATGCGCGCGGGCAGCATCTGCGTGCCGCCCCAGCCTGGACAGATGCACAGCCCGGCCTCGGGGAGCCCGATCTGCCACGGCTTCGCGTCCGCGGCCGGCATGGCTCCGACGAGCGCGTCGCAGTGCATCGCGATCTCGAGTCCGCCACCGAGCGTCGCGCCGTGGATCGCCGCTGCGCTCGGGCAACCGAGCGCCGGAATCATCGCGAACGCCTCGGCGCCCGCCTCGAGGTACGCGTGCAGTCCCGCGTCGTCGAGCGCGTCGATCTCGGCGAGGTCCGCACCGGCGACGAACACGCGCGGCGAGGCGCTCGCGAGCACGAAGCCCGTCGGCTCCTCCGCGGCGATCGCCGTCAGCGTCGCCTTGATCTCGCCGATCAGCCACGCATCGAGCACGACCACGCCACCCCGCGGCTTGTCGGGATTCGGCTGCAGGAACATGACATGGACGCCATCGCGCACTTCATAGGGGAGCATGGACGCAAGATAGCGTGATACCCTCCCGCGCATGCTTGTGAAGTCGACCTGCGAGAACGGCATCGCCACCATCGACATCGCGCGTCCCGAGGCGCGCAACGCGCTCTCCCGCGAGTTGATCGCAGAGCTCGGCGCGGCCATCGATGGCGTCGCGCGTGATCCATCGGTGCGCGTGCTTGTCCTCGGTGGTGAAGGCAAGTCGTTCTGCGCCGGAATGGACCTCAAGGCCGTCGCCGACGACCCTGTCGCGATGGGCGAGATGCTGCGCGCACTCTCCCGCGCGTCGCGTGCGATCCGCCGGCTGCCGATCCCGACCATCGCGCGCGTGCAGGGCGCGGCGATCGGTGGAGGCTGCGGCCTCATGGTCGTCTGCGACTTCGCGGTCACGCACCCCGAGGCGAAGCTCGGTTACCCCGAGGTCGATCTCGGCATCTGCCCCGCGGTCGTCGCTCCATGGCTGGTGAAGCGGATCGGCGCAGGCGCCGCGCGCGCGATGCTTCTCGCGGGCGGGACCATGTCCGGCGAGGAGGGCTACCGCCGCGGACTCGCGACGCATCTCTGCGCGCAGGACGAACTCGTGACGACCACACGCGCGCTCGCGGAGCGTCTCGCGAAGGGAGGCCCGCACGCGCTCGCCGCGACGAAGCAGTGGCTCAATGAACTCGACGGCTCGCTCGACGACGCGATCGCCGACGAGGCCGCCGAGATCAGCGCGCGTGTGATCGCGGGCGACGAGGCGCAGTCGCGCCTTCGCGCGGCGTGGGGTCGGTAGCGCGCGGCGTGGGGTCGGTAGCGCGCGGCGTGGCCCACTAGTCGTAGTCGGGCCGTTCGTACAGCTCGCTTCCGCACTCCGGGCAGCGGCCGATCAGGATCGACTTCCTCGCGTTGTAGCCGCAGTTCGGGCAATGGCACCGGTCGATGCGCGACTGCCGCACGACGGTTCGGCCGCGTCGATAGACGAACCGCGCAAGGCGCAGCGGCGCGAGCACCACCGCGAGCGCGAACGAGAGCGTCACCCACCACGCACCCGATGAGAACACCCAGGACGCCGCGTGCGTGCGGGTCCGCGGCGCATCGGCGGCGGCCTGCGCGCGTCGCGTCACCCCTTCGGCGGCGCGGCGCACCTCCGCCACGCGCGCGTCGCGGCACGCGGGCAGCCGTTCGATCCGCAGTACGGGAACCTCGAGCGTATCGCTCGTCACCAGCGGCGATCCCCTCCACACCGTCCTCTGCTCGACGAACACCGTGGCGAGCGGCGTCGACCGCGGCCACGGCCGGTCACGCTCGTCGGGCGGTACATCGATCGCACGCACGGGCTCGACGCGGCCGGTGTCGTCGATCGGTTCGAACACGCGGATCTCCTGGAGTTGCTCGACGGTCTCGCGCACGACGATCCGCTCCATGCGCCACACCACGACCGGCGCGATGAAGGCGAACGCCACGAAGCCGCCGCCCTGGATCCGGTCGAACACGCTTCCCTCGACCCTGCGCGAGTGGTAGCGGATGTCGCGGATGAGGGCGAAAGGCGAGCGCATCTCAGCGGCTTCCACTCCGTGCCGACCAGAAGGCCCGCAGCATCGACGCGAACTCGTCGCCCGCTGCGAGCGCCATGCTCGCGTCGCGTGCGGCGCGCATCGCTTCGGCATCGCGCGGCGCGACGGGACCCATGTCGCACGCCCCGCGCTCCTCGATCGTGCGGATCAGACGCTTGGTCTCGCGCATCGCCCGTGGACCCTTCGCCAGCAGCGACGCGACGAGCGCGGCGCACACCTCGTCGAGTGCGTCCGCTGGCGCCGCGTGCGTCGCGAGTCCACGCGCGACGGCAGCCGATCCGTCGAGGATCTCGTTCGACATCATCAGCGCACGCGCCCCGGGTCCCATGCGCGAGAGAAGCGACGGGATGCTCACCGCGGGCGAGATGCCGATCCGATGCGTCGGGTAGCCGATCTGCGCGTCCTCGGCGACGACGACGAAGTCGCACCCGGTCAGCAGCGCGCAACCACCCGCAAGCGCCGCGCCCTGCACGCGCGCGACGACGGGGACATCGAGTGCGCGCAACGCCTGCACGCAGTCGCTGAGTCCGGAGAGAAGCGGTTCCACCCGCCGCGGCTCCTCGGCGCACGCGGCGAGATCGAAGCCCGCGCAGAACGCCTGTCCCTCGCCAGCGAGCAGAAGGGCATCGACCGCTCCATCGAAGCCAGCGACGCCCGCAACCGTCGTGAGATGCTCGCGCAGCACGCACAGTGCGTCCGCGTCGAGCGCGTTTCGTCGCGCTGGATCACGAAGCGTGATGCGCGCGAGGCGGCCTTCGATGACGAGTTCGGGAGACATGACTTCAGAGTAAGGCGGCCGAGCGATCGACGCCCGCCCCGTGCGGCCGCGGCAACGGAGTGAACGCCCCAATCGGTGTGGATCGCGC
>JBEAQW010000341.1:0-17967 GCA_041163725.1 Planctomycetota bacterium | reverse complement strand
GCGCTGGTCGTCGCGGCGGGCTTGGTCGGCTTCGCCGAGTCGGGTTCAAATCCCACCGCGGCCTCTGTCGACGCCCCGTGCAAACGGGGCGTCGTCGTTTTTCGCCCCCTGGCGTCCGGCGCTCGTCGTCGCGGTGGGCTTGGTCGGCTTCGCCGAGTCGGGTTCAAATCCCACCGCGGCCTCTGTCGACGCCCCGTGCAAACGGGGCGTCGTCGTTTTTCGCCCCCTGGCGAGTGCGCGTCAACAGACACGGCGCCTGCTTTCACAGGCGCCGTGTGTCGCTCGTTCGTTCTCAACCACCGAATCCCGGTGGCTTGGGTGGCTTGATCGGCGCGCCCGGCGCGCCTCGGCCCGGCTCCTTGCCGAATCCCGGTGGCTTCGGCGGAGCAATCGGGGTGCCTGGATCGCCCTTGCCGGGCGTGGTTCCGAATCCCGGCGGCTTGGGTGGTTCGATCGGCTCACCTGGTCGTCGTCGACCGGGCGTTCCGCTCGGCGCGAGATCGGGCCGCGGAGAAACCGTTGGCGCTGGCTCGGTGTTTCGGCCTGGAACCGTGCTCGGGACGAGTCCGTCCGGCTTGATCGGCTCGCCGACCGGATTGCGGCCTGGGACGGTCGCAGGCGTCGGGCGTTCGCGGTAGACCGGCGAGAGATCCGGACGGCCCGGCACGATGGCGGGCGTCGGGCGCTCGCGAGGAGCCGCGGGCTTCGCGCGACCGCGACCTGGGAGCGGAATGCTGCTCGGCCGACGCGTCGGCTGATCCGACGGCGGAGCCGCCTGAGCGAAAGCGTCGCCCGCAACCAGCGCGCCCGCGAGCAGCGCGGCGAGCAGAAGCGAGGGAGTCGCGGTGGATCGGTTGGGCTTCGTCATGCGTGGCATGGCTGGTTCCTCCGACAGAAAGTACGCACCCTACACCGAACCATCGGCCCATCGACCCGGATCCTGAGGAAAAGGCGGCGAGAGGGAGGAAAAGGTCAGGCCACGGTCGCGCTGGAGCGCTCGAGATGACGCAGGTAGCGCATGGTCGCGACCGCCATCGCCACGCAGAGCACCGCGAGCACGAGGAACACGCGGTTCGACGGCATGCCGAACTGGCGCAGCGCGAAGAAGAGGGCGCTGCCGATCGCGCCCATGACGAAGCTCACGCCGTTCGCGGTCCCGAGCACGCGTCCGCGGATCTCGTCGCCGGACATCGACTGCAGCATCGACTGCAGCGGGATGATGTAGAAGCCGGCGACCAGACCGGTGAGCACGAGGAACGCCATCGTGATCGCGAACTCCGCGGGCGCGAGGCCAAGCAGTGCGAAGGCGAGCGCAAGCCCGACGGCGCCGCCCGGCACGAACCACGCGCGGCGCGACGGTGTGTCGAGGTACGCGGCGGCGACGCATCCGAGTCCGATCGCCACGCCGAGCGCAGCCATCAGGTAGGCGGTCTCGTCATCGGGGATCGAGAGGAAGCTCGAGTAGTCGGGCAGGATCAGCAGGACCACCGCGGCGACGAAGTAGAAGAAGGTCCATGCGCCGCACACGGCGAGGAGCGGCGACTTCGCCATCTCGCGGAGCGTCGAGACATAGGTCGAGAACGGATTGAGATCGACGGGTAGCGTCGGATTCTGCGCGCGAAGCCGCGGAAGCGTGAGGCAAGTCAGGAAGCCGAGTCCGACGAACACCGCCATCGCGATGCCCGGGTACCACGCGTCGGCGCCCGTCGGGACGCCCGATTCCGCTCCGAAGCTCGCCTTCCAGTCGCGCGCGACGATGCCGGCGACCAGCATGCCGAGGATCACCGCGACATTCGTCGCCATGTTGATGACGCCGTTCGCGCGCGCGAGCTGATTCGGCGCGACGAGTTCGGCGATCATGCCGTACTTCACCGGCCCGAAGAACGCACTCACGGTCGCGAAGGCGAGCAGTGCGACGAGCGCACCCATCGCGGAGCCGCGCGCGAACTCGATGGCGCACAGCGCGCAGACGAGGAGCGACACCGACTTCAGGATCACCGTGATCCGCGACTTCGACGAACGGTCCGCGATGCGGCCGCCGAACGCGGAGAGCAGCACGAACGGCAGGGTGAAGAGGATGCCGACGATGCCGTTGCCGCCCTCGCCGAACACCGACTCCCACGGACCGCCGACGGCGACCGCGAAGGTGATGACCCCCTTGATGATGTTGTCGCTCGCCGCCTCGAAGAACTGCGTGAGCAGCAGCGACACGAACCCGTGGTTCCACAGCCCGCGCGGCTTCCACTGGCCCTGCGCGGCCTCGCTCATCGGTCGGCCTCCACCGGGGGCGGCGTCGCCGCGCTGCGGTCGACCCGCGTGTCGGGCCGCCCCTTGCCGGGCGTCCACGGAGGGGCGGGCACGGTGAATGCACTCTTCACGGCCTCGGGCGACTTCGGCCGTCCCGTGGCCGGATCGGCGATCTCTCCGCCAGCGATCGCGAGGATCGCATCGGTCCCCGTCACCGCGTAGCCGAACGCGCAGTACTGGCCGTCGAGCCGCGCGGTCGCCTCGCGCGAGAGGCAGACGAACCACTGGCTGCCCGCACTGTCGGGCCAGTCGTTGCGCGCCATCGAGATCACGCCGAAATCGTGCGGCAGGCGCGAGGGCTCGAGCGGGAGGTCGTAGCCCGGTCCACCGTCGCCGGACCCGGTCGGATCGCCGCCCTGGATGACGAACGGCATCCCGTTCCGGTCGGCGGGGACGATGCGGTGGACGATCGTTCCGTTGTAGAAGCCCTTCTGCGCGAGCTCGACGAAGTTGCGCGCGGTGTTCGGCGCCTCGTCGTGGCGCATCGCGAAGCGGATCACGCCCGCGGTCGTATCGAACACCACATCGACATCGCTCATCAGCCGGAAGCCCGAGAGCGGCTGGGGGTCGGACACGGCCCACGACTCCTTCAGCCGCGCGTGGTCCTCGTTCGAAGGGTCGAGCAGCTGGTCACCCCAGCCGATGACCCGCGTGTACGCGGTGGTGCCGTCGGGTCGGAGGTCGCGCGTGGTGCGGATCGTGTCCCGGTTGCGGAGCGGGATCACCAGGAGCGACGCACCGCTCGGTGCACCGTCGACGATCGGCTGCACGCGGAGCAGCGCGGGGCGCTCGCGGTTGATGGCCTGGATCTGCGGGAAGAGTTCCGCGAGGTCGACTTCGCCGGCGCTCGCCTTCACGCGGGCGAGCTCGACCGCGCCGCCGTCGAGGAGCGACAGTTCGCACGCGCCGACGAAACCCGAGAGGCGCGCCGGAAGCGCTTCCGAGGTGCGTGTGAGCTCCGCCAGGGGCGTGAGGCTGGCGCTGCCAGCCATCGCGGTCGCAAGCAGGAGTGCGGCGGTCATGCGGGCATTATGGCAGCCCGCCCACCCGTCGCGCCGCGGTTTCGTACGATTGCCCGATATGGCGACCACCGTCGACCCGAAGACCGCGGTGATCCGGCGCGCGACCCTCAAGGTCGGGCTCGAGATCCACATCGAACTCGCGACGCGCACCAAGATGTTCACGCGCGTCCCGAACGCCGCCCACCCCTCGCACTACGACGAGGAGCCGAACACGCTGATCGATCCCGTGGTGTGCGCGCTGCCCGGCGCGCTCCCCGTCATGAACAAGGCCGCGGTCGAGATGTCGATGATGGTCGGCCTCGCGCTCGGTTGCGGCATCGCGCCGTACTCGAAGTGGGATCGCAAGAACTACTACTACCCCGACCTTCCGAAGGGCTACCAGATCTCGCAGTACGACCTGCCCCTGTGCCATGACGGCAAGGTCTCGATTCCGGCAGCGTCGGGCGGGATGCGGGAGATCGGGATCATCCGCGCGCACCTCGAGGAGGACACGGGCAAGCTCGGCCACGAGCTGCCCGGCGGCTTCGAGTACGCGGGTTCGCTCGTCGACCTGAACCGCGCGGGCACACCGCTGCTCGAGGTGGTCACCGCGCCCGACTTCGACTGCGCCGAGGATGTCGTCACCTTCGCGGAGGAGCTGCGGAACATCTGCCGCTTCCTCGGCGTGACCGAGGGCATCATGCAGAAGGGCCACATGCGCTTCGAGCCGAACATCAACATGGTGCTCGAGCTCGACAACGGCGAGGTGGTCAGGACGCCGGTCGTCGAGGTGAAGAACCTCAACAGTTTCCGCGCCGTGAAGGGCGCGATCGAGCACGAGGCCGAGCGTCAGGTCGAGGAGTGGCGTGCGACGGGGCGCGTGATGGGCCGCGGGATGAAGTCGACGCGCGGCTGGGACGACGCCGCGCTCCGCACCGTGCTGCAGCGCGAGAAGGAGGATGCGCACGACTACCGCTACTTCCCGGAGCCCGATCTCGTGCCGGTCGAGGTCGACGAGGCGTGGCTCGCCGAGGTGCGCTCGCGCCTGCCCGAACTGCCGCTCGCGCGCCGCGCGCGCTACATCGCGGACTACGGACTCAGCGAGATCGACGCGTTGAACATCGTCTCCGACCGCGATACCTGTTTCTTCTTCGAGGAGTGCGTGGCCGCGACGATCGCGGGGGGTGGCATCGCCTCCGCGAAGGACGCGGGATACGCGGCGGGCAAGCTGCTCCTGAACATCGGTGCGAAGCATGCGAACGAGCGCGGGACGGGTGTGCACGCGATCGGCATCTCCGCGGCGCAGGTCGCCGGCATCCTCGGGCTGCGTGAGCAGGGTGCGATCGGCCCGCAGGCGGTCGATCCGCTGTTCGGTGCGCTGTGCGGATCGGACGAGGGCGCGAAGACGGCCGCGGAACGCCTCGGGTTGATCGTCGTGCGCGACGAGGGTCAGCTCAATGCCTGGGTCGACGCGGCGATCGCGGCGAACGAGCAGGCGGCGAACGATGTGCGCGCGGGCAAGATGGCGGCGATCGGCCGCATCGTCGGCGCGGTGATGAAGCTCTCGGGCGGCAAGGTCGACGCCAAGAGCGTGAACGATGCGATCAAGGCGAGGCTCGGGCAATGACGATGCTCGATGCCCAGCGCTTCGGCGACGACCGGCTGCACGAGGACATCGAGCGCGTGCTCGTGCCGAGCGTGGCCATCGCGGAGCGCGTGCGCGCGCTCGCCGAGGCGATCGGCGAGGACTACGGGCACGCCGACGGCCGGCTGACGGTGGTTCCGGTCATGACGGGAAGCCTTCTGTTCGCGGCCGATCTCGTACGCGCGCTGCCGCAGCGGCGCATGCGCATCCAGCTCACCACCGTCTCGAGCTACGGCGGAACGGCCACGACATCCCGCGGCAGTGCGATCGTCGGTGCGCTGCCGAAGCACCTCGAGGGACACCACATCCTGATCGTCGACGACATCCTCGACTCGGGCGGCACGCTGCGTCTCCTGCGCAGCGAGTTCGAGGCGCGCGGAGCGGCCGATGTCCGCGCGTGCGTGCTGCTCCGCAAGCGCATCCCGAGCGCGATGTCGACGCCGGCCGAGTATGTGGGGTTCGACATCGACGACGAGTTCGTGGTCGGCTACGGACTCGACTACGACGACCTCTACCGGAACCTGCCGTATGTCGGGACGCTTCGCAGGGAGGCGATCGCGCGGCAGGGCGCGGGAGAAGGCGGATGAACCGCACGCCCGCCGCGCACTCGACGCGCCTCGCCGCCGCTCCCGCCGCGGTTGCGGTCGGACCCGCGGTCCCGCGCTCGGTGCAGTCGGTGCTCGCGCCGGACGAGATCGTCATCCTGCTCCTCCGGCCGAGTGTGCTGTTCATCGTGCTCTCCTCGCTCGGCACGCTGATCGCGAGCATCGTGATCGGGCTCGCGCTCGCGTACTCGGCGCAGTTCGAGTGGAGCCCCTGGCGCGAGTCGCACGCGGTCGGCTTCGGCGTCGGTCTCGCCGGCATGCGCCTCGCCTGGGCCTGGCTCGACTGGATCAACCATGTCTATGTGCTCACGGATCGCCGCGTGATCGCGCGCCGCGGGATCTTCCGCACCGAGCTCTGCGAGACGCCGCTCGCGCGCATCCAGAACACGATCGTGGTCCAGTCGCTGCGCGAGCGCGTGTGCCTGCTCGGTACGCTCGGGTTCGCGACCGCGGGGCGCGGCACCTTCGACGCGTTCTGGGAGATGGTCTCGTCGCCCTTCGAGGTGCACCGCAAGGTGCTCGAGGCTGTGCAGCGCTACGGCCGCAGGTAGGCGGTTGCCCGCGCGATCAGGCGCGCAGGTGCGCGATCGTCGCGCGCGGGTTCTCGAGCTGGTTGCCGACCTCGCGCAGCAGCGACTTCGTGAGTTCGCTCGGATCCTTCGGCGGCACGATCTGGATGACGACGAAGAGGTCGCCCGCGGCGTGTCCGCCCGAGGCGGGGATTCCCTTGCCCGCGAGGCGCATCTTCCGCCCACTCGCGGTTCCCGCCGGGATCTTGAGCGTGACCGTACCACCCGCCGGAAGCGGGGCGTCGATCGTCGCGCCGAGCGTGGCCTCGGTGATCGAGAGGGGAAGGTCGTAGGAGAGGTCGCGCCCGTCGCGCGTCAGCCACGGGTGCGCGTCGGCGCGGATGCGCGCCATCGATCCGATCCGGCCTGCGATCGGGAGGAGGTCGTCGTCGTCGACGCCCACGGGGATATCGAGCTCGAGCCGCTCTCCGTCGATCGTGACCTGCACCTTGCCGCCTCGGATGATCCTGTCGAGCGGCACGGCGATCTCGTACTGCACATGGTCGCGCGCGCGTGCGCGCTGTCCGCCGCGCGCCGCCCGCCGTCCGCCGCCGCCACCGAAGATGTCGCCGAAGATCGACTCGAAGGTCGCGCTGTCGGCGCCCGACCACTGCTCGTCGCCGCGCGTCGCACCGCGCCAGGCTCCGCCGAACGGACCCGCGCCCGAAGGCCCCGCCGACGCGCCGCCGGAGGCGAATGCGTCCGTGGTTCCACCGAGACGCACGAATTCGTCGTATTGCCGCCGCTTCTCCGCGTCCGAGAGGACCTCGTAGGCCTGCTGCACCTCGGCGAAGCGCTCGGGCGCCGACTTGTCCTTGTTGCGGTCGGGGTGGTACTGCAGCGCGAGCTTGCGGTGCGCGCGCTTGATCTCGTCCGCGGTCGCGGAACGGCTCACACCCAGTACCTCGTAGTAGTCGCGCGCGGCCATGCGGCGCCAAGTATAGGTGCGAGGGGTATAGGATGGCGACGATGTCCGAGTCCCGAGCACGCTGCGAATCCCGGTCGCCCGCTTCCGCGGGTCTTTCCCTGCCTGTCCTCTCCGTCGGCACGGACGACGACGGGGGGGCGCCGAAGGGGCCGCGCGCGCCGAAGTCGCACATGGGCTGGCGCCGCGCGACCGTGCTGATCGTGGTGCAGCTCCTGATGATCGTGCATGTCGTCCAGTGGCTCTGGACGGGCACGACCATCACGCCGATCGAGCCGAGCGAGTCGATGGAGGCGGTGAAGTACGGCGTGATCTCGGTGGGTGCGATCTTCTTCGCGCTCGCGCTGCTCTCGACCGCAGTCCTCGGCAGGTGGTTCTGCGGCTGGGGCTGCCATGTCGTGATGCTGCAGGACTTCTGCGGCTACCTCATGAAGCGCGTCGGTATCCGGCCGCGGCTCTTCCGCTCGCGTCTCCTCCTGTGGCTGCCGCTTGCGCTCGCGGTGTACATGTTCCTCTGGCCGCTCGTCTACCGGATCGCGATCGCGCCGTACACGCGTCCGGAGCTCCAGTGGCCCGGCTTCAGCCTGCACCTGACCACGTCCGACTTCTGGGCGACCTTTCCCGGGCTTCTGATGGGTGCGCCGTTCCTGCTCGTGTGCGGCTTTCTCACCGTGTATCTGCTCGGTGCGAAGGGCTACTGCACCTACGGCTGTCCGTACGGCGGATTCTTCGCGCCGCTCGATGAACTCTCGCCGCTTCGCATCCGCGTGAGCGACGCGTGCACGCAATGCGGCCACTGCACCGCGGTGTGCACCTCGAATGTCCGCGTGCACGAGGAGGTCCGCGACTTCCGCATGGTGGTCGACCAGGGCTGCATGAAGTGCCTCGACTGCGTGAGCGCGTGTCCCGAGCAGGCGCTCCGCGTCGGATGGGGCGCGCCGGCATTCCTCGCGAAGCCCGTGGTGGAGAAGCCCGCGGTGCGGCGCTGGGATCTCACCTGGAACGAGGAAATCGCGTTCGCGGTCGTCGCCGTCGTTTCGTTCCTCTCGGTGCGCGGCACGCTCGGTGTCCCGCTGCTCTTCGCCTCGGGCATCGCGATCTGCGCGGTGGCGATGGCGTGGCTGCTGTGGCAGATGGTCTCGCGGCGCGATGCGCGCCTGCACCGCTGGCAGCTGAAGCGCGACGGCCGCCCGACCGCGGTCGGTGCGGTGGTGGGCGTCCTCTCGCTGGCGTCGCTCGGCGGCGTCGGTGCGATCGGCGCAGTGAACGCGCAGTTCGAGATCGCGACCTTCGCGCACGAGCGGACAGCGGTCTCGCCGCTCGTTCTCTTCAATGGAACCGGCTCGAAGGCGAGCGAGGAGTCGCGCGAGAGCGCCCGGCGTGGCCTCGTGCGGTTCGAGCGCGCGCTCGCATGGGCCGACGCGATCGGCGTCGGTGGCCTGGTCCGCAGCGATGCCGAGGCGCGCATGGCGTGGCTCGACTCGGTGCTCGGCGACTTCGCGTCCGCGGAGCGTCGCCTGCGCGCGGTCGCCGCACGCGACGGCATGAGCGAGGGCATCGCGATCAGCCTCGCGCGGGTGCTGCGCGGAAGCGGTGACCTCGTCGGCGGCGTGGCGCTCGCGCGCGAGCAGTGGGAGCAGCATCCCGAGTGGGGCGTGCTCCGCGAGGAGCTCATCAGCTTCCTCGTGTTCGACGACCAGTTCGACGACGCGTATGCGATCGCGCGCAGGGCCATCGAGCGGGATCCCGACGACACCATCGCGCGCCGGCGGCTCGCGGCCATGCTCGTCGAGAGCGTACGGACCGATCTCGTGCAGGAGGGGCTCGCGATGCTCGACGCGCTGCAGGCGGAGTCCCCCGACGATCCGCTGCTCATGCTCGCGCGCTCCGTTGCCTACATGCGGCTCGGAAGGGTGCCCGAGGCGGAGGCGGTGGTGCGCGAGGCGATCGAGCTGTCCCCCGAGGACTGGCGGCTGCACCAGGCGCTCGGCGATCTGCTGATGGCGACCGATCGTCAGAAGGAGGCCGGTCCGATCATGCGCAAGGCGGGCGATCTGCGCGTCAAGTCGCTGCGGCAGTAGTGCGCGCGAGGGCGGCGCGTCGGGGAGGATGCCGCGTCCGACTAGACGTCGGCGTCGCGGAACAACTCGTAGAGCTCGAGCGCCGTGGTGGCGGCGTAGGCCTTCTGGCGGAACTCCGGGCTCGTCATGATCTTCGAGATCTTGCCGAGCGCCTGGATGTGCTCGTCCTTCCGCTCTGGCGGCGAGACCAGCAGGATGACGAGCTGCACGGGCTTCTTGTCGATCGAGCCGAACTCGATCGGCTTCGCGGGCTTGCCCATCGCGAGCACGAGCCCCTTCGTGCCCTCGCACTTGCCGTGCGGAATGGCGAGACCCTCACCGATGCCCGTCGAACGCTGCGACTCGCGCTCCCACACCGCGCGCTTCACGGTTTCCGCGTCGGTGCAGAGATCGTTTGCGGCCAGGAGATCGACGAGTTCGTCGATGATCGGCCGCTTCTCCGTCGCCTCAAGGGGAACCTTGACACTGCTGAGCGTGAGGATGTCGGTGATGCGCATGGAGTGTGCTTCCGTGCGGGAGCGTTCGCGAGAGTGGAAGGGGTGATGGTAGCACTCTCCGTGCCTCACCGTGCGCGGCGCGGTCCCCGATTTGGGAATCACGCGTCGATCGCCGTCACTTCGCTCCGAGAAGGAGCGCGTGGAACCCGCCGTCCCGATACCGCGCGAGCGGCTCGCCCGGCAGGCACTCGGGCATCACGGTGCGGTCGAAGACGGGCGTGCATCCGTGCAGGTTGACGAGGCGGCGCACCTGCTGCTCGTTCTCCGCACGCTCGATCGAGCAGGTCGCGTACATCACGGCCCCACCGCGCGCGACGAGCCCCATCGCGGGATCGGCGATCTTCTGCTGCAGCTCGACCACGCTCTTCGTCCGGGCCTTCGTGAAGCGGTAGCGCGCCTCGGGCCGCCGCGCGAGCACGCCCGAGTTCGAGCACGGCACATCGAGCAGTACGAGATCCGCGCGCCCCGCGGCCTCGCGGAAGAGCGACTCGTGTCCAAGCGCGCGCACATTCGCGTGGCGCTCGCCGAGGCGCGCGAGCGATTCGAACCGTCCGCGCTCCGGGTCGGTGGCGAGGATCTCCGCGCCGGGAAAGAGCTCGGCGAGCTGCCGCGTCTTGGTTCCGCGGCCCGCGCAGAGGTCGACGATCAGCCTCGGCTCGCGGCCGAGGGCCTTCGCGAGCGTCGTCTCGAGCGACGCGACCGTCGCGCAGGCGGTCGGATCCTGCACGCGGAGCGAGGGCATCGCGGCGAGCAGGTCGGTGAGTTCGCCGTGGGTCCCGGTCCAGACGCCGAACCCTGCGTCGGAGTGGGGCACGGCGCGGTCGGCGAAGCGCGCGTCCGTTGCGTCGTACGGCGTGACGATGAGCGGTGCCTCGACGAGATCGTGCAGCGCGATCCGCTGCGCGTCCTTGAAGCCGAACGCGCCGATCCAGTGGAGGATGAGTTCGCGCGAGTGGCTCGTCTTCTCGGAGATGGCTGCCGCCGCGTCCTCGCTGAACGCCTCGATGGAGAGTCGGAGCGCCGATCCATCGGCAAGCGGCACGAGGTCGCGCCGCGTGTGGTCGAGCACCGCGTCGTCGCCGGCCGGAATGCGCTCGACGATGCTGCCCGCGACCTTGCGCAGCACCGCGTTCACGAGTCCGCCGGCGCCGGGGCGGAGCCGGCGCTTCGTCCACTCGACGCTCGCGTCGACCGCGGCCGCCGCGGGCACGCGGTCGAGGAAGAGGATCTGCGCCGCCCCCGCGAGCAGCGCCGCCTGGATCGGCTTCTCGAGGAGCGGCCAGTTCTTCGCGAGATGCGGTCGGATGCAGGCGATCAGCGTGAGGTAGCGCCGCACGACCGCGTGCTCGATCGCACGCGCGAGCGCCGCGTCGCGCGGATCGAGATCACCGCCCCTCGGATCGAAGGGCGCGATGTCGAGATCGGGGAACCGCATCGCCTGCGCGAGGATGCGCTCGAGCGCGATCTCGCGGGCGGTGTAGCCGACTGGTTGCTCGCGATGGACGCCCTCGCGGCTCACGCGAGCGCGAGCTCCGGCGCGCGGCGCTTGCCGCCCTTCGCCACACCCGCGCGGGGCGCGGCGATCGAGCGGGCGGCGCCCTTCTTGAGCGCGGCCGCGACATCGGTCTTCTCCCAGGTGAAGGTGCCCTTGCCACCCTCGCCCGGCTCGCGGCCGAAGTGGCCGTGGCTCGCGGTCGGCGAGTAGATCGGCGCGCGCAGCTTGAGCATCTCGATGAGGCCGTACGGCGTCAGGTCGAAGTGCTTGCGCACGAGCTGCGAGAGCACTTCGTCGCCGACCGTGCCCGTGCCCTGCGAGTCGACGAGCACCGAGACGGGCTCGGCCACGCCGATCGCGTAGGCGACCTGCACCTCGCACACGCGCGCGAGCTTCGCGGCCACGATGTTCTTCGCGATGTAGCGGGCCATGTACGCCGCGCTGCGGTCGACCTTCGACGGGTCCTTGCCGCTGAACGCGCCGCCGCCGTGGCGGCCGCGACCGCCATAGGTGTCGACGATGATCTTGCGGCCGGTGAGTCCGCAGTCGCCGTGCGGTCCGCCGATCTCGAACTGGCCGGTCGGGTTGACGAAGACCTTCACGCCGTCGTGCCACCACTTGCCGAGCACCGGCTTGATGATCGACTGCGTGACGGCCTTCTTCAGCTCGGCCTGGCGCCGCTCGCCGTTCCACTCGGGTCCGTGCTGGGTCGAGAGCACGACCGCGTCGACGCGCTTCGGGTCGAGGCCGTCGTACTCGATGGTGACCTGACTCTTCGCGTCGGGACGGATCCCGGGGATGGTGCCCTTGCGGCGCACCTCGGCCTGGCGCTCGACGAGCCGGTGCGAGAGGTTGATCGGCAGCGGCATGAGGCGGTCGGTCTCCCCGCACGCGAAGCCGAACATCATGCCCTGGTCGCCCGCACCCTGGGCCTTCTTCGACTTGCGCACGACGCCGCGCGCGATGTCGGCGGACTGCTCGTGCAGCAGGTTGATGACGCCGCAGCCGTTGCCGTCGAAGCCCATCGCCGCGTCGTCGTAGCCGATGCGCAGGATCGCATCGCGCACGGTCTGCTGGATGTCGAACTTCTTCTTCGCGTTGTGCTTGAACTTGATCTCGCCCGCGACCACGGCCTGCGCCGTCGTCACCATCGTCTCGCAGGCGCAGCGCCCCTCGGCGTCGTGCTCGAGGATGAGGTCGAGCACGGCATCCGAGATCGCGTCGGAGACCTTGTCGGGGTGGCCCATCGAGACGCTTTCGGAGGTGAACAGGTGGCGCGAGATGCTCATGGTGTTCGTTGCTTCGCTGAAGGTGCTGGGAACGCGGTTCGCGGGCACGGCTGCCCGCACGAAGGGACGGACTATAACCGCGCGGCCCACGACGCTCGGGCGCACAGGCCGCACCATCGGAAAAACCCGATGTGCGCGCGCGAATCGGGAAACCCTGCGCGGGCCACGGCCGAACGCAGGGGTACATTCGTTTCCGATGCGCTCACCCCGTTCCGACCGGAGCCCGCCCATGCAGCCACGATTCGCCCGCGCGACCCGATCCACGATCGCGATGGGGCTGTTCGCCGCGCTGACGGCGGTGACGGCCCTCGGAGCGGAGCGGGGGCTTCCCGCGGCCGACGCGCCCGACGAACCCATCCTCGTCGCGGCCGACGGCGGACACGCCACCGACCATGTGCTCGTCCAGTTGCGCGCGGGCGTTGCGCTCGTAGCGGGGAAGGACGGCCGGCAGCAGTTGCGCGACGCTTCCCGCGCGCGGACGACGCGCGATGCCGCCACCGCGATGCGCGAGGCCGGCGTGGTGCGGTTCGAACCCGTCTGGGTCGAGGCGCCGCGCGACGCGGCGACGGCGCGTGCCCTCGGACTCGACCGCTGGTACCGGGCGGTGCTCGCCGACGGTGGCGACGCCGTTGCGTCCACCGCGCGACTTCGCCGCGCGCGCACGGTCTTCGAGCGCGCAGAACTCGATCACGAGGGCGGGCTCGCGGAGATCCCGAACGATCCGAACTTCGGTCTCCAGTACGCGCTCCGCAATGTGGGACAGGTCGTGGGGGGTCTGCCCGGCATCGCGGGTGCCGATGTCTCGGCGACCGCCGCCTGGGACATCACCCATGGGAACGATCTCGTGATCGCCGTGCTCGACTCGGGCATCGATCCGCACCCCGAGCTCGCGGGCAGGATCCTTCCGGGCATCAATGTCCCCGACGGCAACACCGTGACCGTCGACGAGTGCAACCACGGTACCCATGTCGCGGGCATCATCGCGGCCGCGGGAAACAACGGCTCCGGCATGGCGGGCCTCGCGTGGAACGCGCGGCTGCTTCCGGTGGTCGTCGTGAACGGCTGCACCGGGTTCGAGGCGAATGTCGCGAGCGGGCTCATCTGGGCCGTGGACAACGGCGCGCGCATCGTGAACATGAGCCTGCAGTTCTACGCGTTCAACCCGATCTTCGAGCAGGCCGTGCAGTACGCGCATGCGCAGGGCGCGCTGATGGTCGCGGCGTCCGGCAACAACGGGAACACGAATGTGGCGGCACCCGCGCGCTGGAACCAGACCATCGCGGTGGCCGCGACCGACAACCGCGATGAACGCGCCACCTTCTCGAACTTCGGCCCCGAGATCGATCTCGCGGCGCCCGGGGTGAGCGTGTGGTCGCTCTCGGGTCAGACCTCGTACACCTACAAGTCGGGCACGAGCATGGCCGCCCCGCATGTGTCGGGCGCGGCGGCGCTGCTCTGGGCCTACAACCCGTCGCTCACGCGCGACCAGGTGCGCGCGTTCCTGCAACTCGGCGCGCAGGACCTCGGGGACCCGGGCACCGACATCCTCTTCGGATCGGGTCGGCTCGACATCGCGGCGTCGCTGGCGCTCGTGCCTCCGCCGTACGCCCCGGAGGACCTCGACCGGGACGGCGTCGTGAACGCGCAGGACCTCGCGATCCTGCTCGACTCGTGGGGTGCCTGCGCCGACTGCGATTCGTGCGCCGCCGACTTCGATGGCGATTGCATGGTCGGTGCGACCGATCTCGGTCGGCTGCTCTCGGCCTGGTGATCTCGGCCTGGCGACCTCAAACGGGCAATCTTCACCGCCTTGCCGATGCCTGCCGCGCTATCCTCGGCCTCGGCATGTTCGTTCCCATGGAACTCTCCCGGGTGCTGATCCTCGACACGAGCGCGGAGCAGTTCATCACGCTCACCGAGAGGAACGGCGCGCGCAGCTTCGCGATCCGCATCGGCACCCCCGAGGCGCTCGCGATCGAGCGTCGGCTGCACGGCGACACGCCCGTGCGGCCGCAGACGCATGACCTCCTCGACAGCGTGATCCGCGCGCTCGGCGCGTCGCTCGAGCGCGTGGTGATCCACAAGTTCGAGCAGGAGACCTACTTCGCGAGCCTGCTGCTGCGCCGCGGCGACGATCGCATCGAGGTCGACGCGCGGCCGAGCGACGCGATCGCCCTCGCGGTCGCCCACGATGTGGATCTCGAGGTCGCCGAGGAGGTGCTCGCCGAGGTCGCGGAGGAACGGCGCGAGATCGAGCCGCCCATCGAGTCCGGCGAGGACGACGATGACGAGTGACGACGCCGACGAACTGCTCCCGGGCGGCCGCACGGGATCGACCAACTCGGAGCTGCTCGAGCCGCATCCTTCCTGCGGACTCGTGGTGCCTTCGAACTGGATCACGGGTGCCTCGCCGCACGAACGCCCCGATCCGCGGCCGGGTCCGCGCGTCGCGTCCGAGCCCGGGATCGGCGGGCGGCTGAAGGAGCGTCCCGGCGACTTCATCGTCGAGGAGATTCCCGCGTACGACCCGAGCGGTGAAGGCGAGCACCTCTACCTCGGCATCCAGAAGACGAACATGCCGCACACCGAGATGCTCGGTGTCATCTGCCGACACTTCCGTGTCGACGAGCAGGCGATCGGCTTCGCAGGCATGAAGGACCGCGTCGCGGTCACGCACCAGACGGTGTCCGTGCATCTTCCGCGCGAACAGCCCGTCGGCGAACTGCGTCACGACCGGCTCACCGTGGTCTGGGCGAAGCGGCATTCGAACAAGCTGCGCCGCGGTCACCTGCGCGGCAACCGCTTCGTGATCCGCATCCGCGGCGTCGAACCGACGCGCGTGCCCGCGGTGAAGGCGCGGATGGAGCAGCTCGCGCAGCGCGGAATCCCCGACTACTACGGCGAGCAGCGGTTCGGCTACCGGGTGAACAACCAGGTGCTCGGCCTGCACTACGCGAACGGTCGCAGCGCGGAACTCCTCGACGAGATGCTCGGCAGCAGGGGTGCGCCGTTCCCGCCGCACCAGCTCGAGGTGCGCGAACTGTACGACCGCGGCGAGTACCAGGCCGCGCACGACCTCTGGGGCCGCAATGACCAGGCGGAGCGCGTGGCGCTGCGCGCGCTCGCGCGCGGTCGCGACGCCGCGGGCGCGGTGCGCGCGGTGCCCGCGCACACGCGGAGCTTCTGGATGAGCGCGCTGCAGGCCGCGGTCTACAACGAGGTGCTCGGAGAGCGCGTCCGCGCGGGGCTGTTCGACCAGCTCGTGCGCGGCGATGTCGCGATCCTCTCCGGAACGAGTTCGCTGTTCCCGATCGCGGGTGACCTCGGCGAAGCGGAGTTCGACGAACTCCGCGCGCGCTGCGCGGCGCGGGACATCAGCGCATCGGGGCCGATCTTCGGTCCCGAGATGGTCGACGCGACGGGCTTCGCGGCGGAGCTCGAGGCGCGCGGACTCTCGCGCTTCGGCGCGGTGCGTGCGAACTTCGCGCCACCCGCGCTCGAGGCGGCGGGTGCGCGGCGTCCGTTCCGCATCTTCATGACGGACTGGTCGGTCGACGCCGGCGTCGACGAGCACGGCGGCTACATCCGGCTGATGTTCGATCTACCCAAGGGCGCGTTCGCGACGGTGCTCTGCCGCGAGATCATGGGTTAGCAGCGCCGAAGCGCGGAAGTCGTCGCGCTGTACATCGCAGTCGTCTGCGATCAGGCCGCGACGCCGTGCGCGCGTGCCGCCGCAAGGATCTGCGCCGCCGTGTCGCGCTCGTGGTCGATGCGCACGACGCTCCAGCCGCAGGCACGCGCGCCCGCGCAGTGCTCCTCGAGGTCATCGAGGAAGAGGATCTCGTCGCCGGCGAATCCCGTCGCCGTCTCGAAGGCGCGGAAGATCGCTTCATTCGGCTTCTCGTGCCCGAGCAGGTGCGATGCGTGCCGATGCTCGATCTCGCCCATCGCGGCGAGCTCGACGAGCATGCCCCAGTGCCGGTCGTTCGTATTCGACAGGCACGCCGTGACCGCTCCGGCCTTGCGGATCGCACCAAGCGCGCGCGCGACGCCGGGATACTCCCCGACGAGGATCGCATCGTGCGCGCGTGCGATCGTGTCGGCGTCGACGCGCTCATGGAGCACGCCGTGCGCCTCGAGCAGCCACTGGTCCCAGTCGCATTCACCACGCTGGTGGCGCGAGGTGGTGGCACGGAACGCCGCCATCTCCTCCGCCGTGATCGATTCGAGCAGGTATCCCGGCACGCCGACGGCGTGCAGGGTCTCCGCAAGCGAGCGTCGGATGCGTACAACGACGCCACCGAGATCCACGCAGACGAGTTTGACGGGATGGCGCGAGGTCATGGTGCGGCTCATGCGGAGCGCTTGCGGCCGGCCTTCGCGGCCTTCTGCGCGGCGCGTCGCTCGCGGAAGAAGCTGCGAAGGAGCTCCACGCAGCGCGGCGCCAGGACACCACCGTGCATCTCGACGCGGTGATTCAGGCGCATGTCGCCGGGAATCGTGTAGAGCGTCTCGCACGCGCCCGCCTTCGGATCGGTCGCGCCGTAGACGAGCTTGCCGAGGCGCGCATTCACCAGCGCGCCCGCGCACATCGGGCATGGTTCGAGCGTCACGGCCATCGAGCAGCCCTCGAGGCGCCACTCGCCGACACGCTTTCCGGCCTCGCGCATGGCGACGATCTCGGCGTGGCCGGTGGGATCGGCCATGGCCTCGCGGTTGTTGGCGGCCTCGCCGAGGATCTCCTCGCCGCGGTAGACGACCGCGGCGATCGGGACCTCGCCCGCGAGGGCGGCCTGGCGCGCGAGCTCGATGGCGCGCTCCATCATGCGCACATCGATCTCCGTCACGCCTTCGTGTGCACGACGCACAAGTCGAAGGGAGTTCATCATTCTTCTTCGTCTCCGGGCGATGCGCGCCAACGCGGACGCCGCGCGCATGTCCTTCGACGACCCTCGATGGAAGACTCGGTCACCCGGGCGGCGGATCACGACGATCGGCCTCCGGTACCTGCGTCATCGTCCTTCGAATCACGGGAATGCCAGTCATCCTGCCGTTCTTCCCACAATCCGGGGCCGGAGTGTTCCGTCTGTTCCGTCTGTGCGGCCTCGGCGCGGGCGCCCCGGACCGAGAACACGCGGCCCTGGGCCACACGGTTGGCGGGAACGAACCTCAGGAGCAGGATGCCGAACTCGTACAGCATCCAGAGCGGCCCGAGCATCAGGACCATCGAGGTGATGTCCGGAGGTGTCACGATGGCCGAGATGATCGCCATGATGAAGAGCGCCCAGCGTCGCTTCTCGCGCAGCATCTGGGGGTTCACGATGCCGACCCAGCCGAGGAGGAGGATCGCCACCGGCATCTGGAACGCGATCACCGAGCCGGCGAGCAGCAGCAGGGTGAAGGTGATGTACTCGCTCAGCCGGTAGACCTGGGACACGCCGCCGAGGACCGACAGCGGAATCTCGAGGATCCTGAGCTGCGGCTTCGCGGGCCCCGACGGTGCGATCAGCTCGTTCGCCTCCGAGGCGAGCTCGATGACTGCGTTCGCCGAGA